>JAZTXU010000221.1:0-9964 GCA_045636565.1 Acutalibacteraceae bacterium | reverse complement strand
TCCTTGCTCTCGCAATGCAAATATTTCGCTTTCATATTCCTTTATATTTCTATATTCTCTTGGCATAAAAAATCCCCCTATGGTAGTTATTTCAATTCTACCATAGGGGACTCTTTTTTTCTATTGTCCGTTTTTACTGGACTTGTTCATTTCATTTCTTCCGCTTTTAAAATTTAGTAAAAGTAATTTTTATATCAAAGACAACAAATTATAACACACTAAAAGCACCCTTACTTTAAACTCCTCTATTAAACCATACCACCATCTCGGATGTTCCGCGGTTTGCAAATGCAAAATACGGAATAAGTTTTAATGTAAATTCTTCAAAATCATCACCGACGGTGTAATAAAGTTCATCAGAAACTTTAGGTCTTAAAGCCTTCACTTTAAGTGACGGCAATATAAACTCATTATCTGCCAACTCAAATTCATTCTGAGGTTTCAAAACAACCGAGCAGATATCTTCTCCGTTATCAACACCTTCTGCACAGTAAACCACAGGACCGCGCATTACTGCAATCTTTCCTGCATTTTCGTGAACGCGGCGGTTAGGTGCTATAAGTGTAACAACCATATCAAGATTTAATTCAATTGAAATATCGCCGGAATTAACTATCACCGCATAGCCATTTTTCATTACATAATCGCAATTCAAACTAAAATTTTTGCACCAAGCGGGTATTCTTAATGCTATATATTTCTTATCGCACTTGCATTCAATTTTAATACTTCCACTTGCAGGATAATTTGTTGTTTGCTTTATGTAAAACTCCTCATTATCGGCAACCGAATCAATATACTGGTCAACATACAAGGTATCTTCATTGTAAGAATACATATAACCCGCAATAGTTGCTAAAAATCTTATTATATTTGGCGGACAGCAAGAACAATCGAACACTTCAACACGCTCTGTTATGGGATAACGCTCTTTTTCGCATGAACTGGGGTTTACATTGTTGAAATCGGGGTCAATATGAAGCGGATTCTCATAGAAGAAAGCCTTACCGTCCATAGAAACACCCGAAAGAACTCCGTTATACATAGTTCTTTCAACTATATCGGCAAAAATAGATTCATTACCAAACTGTTGCATACGGCGGGCAAAGAAAACAAGTGAAATTGCAGCGCAGGTTTCGGTGTAAGCCGTTCTATTGGGCAAATGGTAATCAATTGTAAATGCTTCACCCAAATGTGTCGAACCTGTTCCGCCCGTAATATACATTCTTTTGTTAACGGCATTATTAAAACAACGGCGGCAGGCATCTTCAAGCTCCTTATCACCGTAAATAGCGGCAATATCTGCCACGCCCGAAAGCAGATAAAATGCTCTCACGCAGTGACCGTCAATAGTGTCACGCTCTTTAATAGCACATTCATCCATATTATAATTGTTTTCGAACATTCCTTCATAAGGTGATTTAGCTTTTTCAATTTCGTTTGTTCCGTGTTCATCAACAAAATATTTAGCCAATTCGAGATATCGCTTCTCGCCCGTGTGCTTGTAAAGTCTTACAAGCGCAAGTTCCAACTCGGGATGACCCGGAGTTATAAACGCCGCGCTCTTTTCATTTTTGAACACGCGTTCAACATAATCGGCATAGCGGCACATAGCATCTAAAAGTGCAGATTTTCCGGTTGCCTTATCGTAAGCCACTGCTGCCTCAATAAAATGACCTAAACAGTAAAGTTCGTGGTCGCCACGATGCTTAAAACGCTCATCCTGACGGGTAACAAGATAATACGAATTAAAATATCCGTTTTCGTCTGCATTTTTTACAATATCCTCAACCGCATCATCAATTAACTTTTCAAGTTCAGGCGAGCGTTCCTGCTCCAACACATAAGCCACACCTTCAATCCACTTGGCAACATCGGAATCCCAGAAGATGTGTGCCTCATATTCGCCCTTTTCTTTCCAGTCGCATTTAAGTGCGTCAAAACGGTGAGTATCCGAAAATCTGTCATAAACCGCCTTAATTGTGGTATCTTTTAGCATATCCTGCTTTTGTTTCCAGAAACCGTCAGTTATTTTAATGTGCGAAAAATCGATGTATTGCATTTTATTTACAACTCCTTAAAATTTGGTTGACTTTTACTGTTTAGTTACATTATAATCATATCAAAACAATTTAACAATTCCGATTTTTTGAAATAAGGTGAGAAAATCTGATATGTTACATCTTGGAAACAACAAATATTTTGCATACTCAATGGTAGGTGAATTTCGTTCCTCGGATGAATGGATTCACCCCACCCGCACCATTGATACTTACGAATTAATTTTAGTGCGAGAAGGTACCGTTTATTTAAGGGAAGGCGATACCGAATACGTTTTAGGTGTTGGCGATATGATTTTATTAGAACCGGGTATCGTTCACGGCGGTTTTCGCAAAAGCGAAGGTAAGACATCATTTTATTGGTTTCATTTTAACACAAACCTACCCCTCCCTTTTAAAACAAATACCAGCAAAGATATTTACGATATCAGGCATTACATAAAAAAACTGCTCGATATAACAAACGGTGGTTACCGTTCGGAATATACGGCAGATGCTTTATCTCTTCTTATTTTCGATGAACTTTCCAAAACACAAAATCAAATAAGTTCACCTGTTCAAAAAGTTATTGAATATATAAAAATAAACTGCCACCGCGATATTTCTGTTTTGCAAATAGCCGAAGAATTTGGCTTTAACCCCGAATATTTAGGCAGACTTTTTAAAAAATATACAAAAACAGGGCTTAAAGAATATATTGCAAATATGCGTCTTTCTTCCGCTAAAGAACAACTTTTAACCACCGCGCTCCCTATTAAAGAAATCGCTCAAAAACTCGGTTGGGAAAATGAAAATCTCTTCATAAAATTTTTTATTTACCACGAAAAAATCACCCCAACTGCATTTCGCAATCGCTACACACATACGCATCTTAACAACAAATAAAACATAAAACAAAAAATGCGGTAAAAGTGCACACAACACTTTTACCGCTTCACTTTTTTAATTCTTCTTAGCAACAAAAATTTTTCTATCAGTAGTATCTGTGGGGGCTTCTTCGGTTAAATCACCATAAATCGCCTCGACTGAAAAACCGCATTTTTCCAGTAAATCGCAAAGTTCTTCGTCGGTATAAGCACGCTCGGGAAAATTTTCGCTGAATCTTTCGTAAACGCCTTCGTCTTCAGTTTTTACAAAAAAATCAAGTGAAATATCAGTGGTGAGTTTCTTTTCGTTAAACTCATTCTGCCACACGCAATAAACATCTTCCTGCTCAATAACAAAGGTGTTATTGGCTAATATTTCCCTATGCTTGTAAACCGAGTTTACATCGAATATAAAAAGACAACCTTCCTCTAAAAACAGTGAAACCTTTTTGAAGGCTTTTTCTAAATTTTTAATATTAGTAATGTGATTCACACTGTCAAGACAGCATATAACACCGTCAACCGTGCCGTATAAGTCAAGATCTTCTGCCTTTTGGCACAGATAAAGCACATCAAGGCCTTTATCAGCAGAATTTTCTCTTGCTACCGAAAGCATTTCTTCGGACATATCAACACCGATAACCTCAATAGATCTGCTTGCCATTTCATTTGAAAAACCGCCTGTACCGCAGGCAAGGTCAAGCAAAAGCGTGGGCACTTTGCCGTGTTTCTTAAACAACTTTAAAAGGTATGATGTTCTTTTTTTATAATCAACGTCATTCATCAGACAGTCATAAACAAATGCGAACTTGTTATAACTACCCATTATTTTTCAAGCCTTTCAAATGCAGTCTGAAAGCCTTCGTTGATAGCGCGGCTTACTCTGCTTATAGTTGCAGTGCTGGCGCCGGTTTTTTCTATAATCTCGTTATAAACCTTTTTTTCGCTCAGCATTTTAGCCACCGCAAATCGCTGGGCTATTGTATCAATTTCCTTCGGAGTGCAGGCATCACTGAAAAAATTATAACATTCTTCTTTGGTTTCAAGGGTTAGAATTGCTTCAAAAAACAAATCCATAAACTCATTTTTTAGCATAAAAAGTTACCTCTTCTGTAATTTGCTTTTATTTTAACACATAAAAGCGTTAAAGTCAAATATTACTGCTTGAATTATGTCACGAAAAATGTTAAAATTTGTTGTAAGATGAAACGAAAAATCCGAAGGGAATTTTTATAATGGAAAATATTAAAATTTTACATACTGCAGATATCCACATTGGTGTTGCGGAGAGTTTTTTAGGCAAGGATGCAAAAACAAGGCAGTTTGAAACCCTTATAACATTTGAAAGAATTGTTGATTTAGCAGTAAAGGAAAATGTAAAGGTTATTGCCATTGCGGGTGATACCTTTAATTCAAATGATGTTGAGCCGCGTTTTATTGAGGCAACATTAAATAAAATTGCCGCAAACGGCGATATCAAGGTTGTGGCAATTTCAGGAAATCACGACCCGTTAAATTCAGAATCCCCTTTTATAAGATATGATTTACCTGAGAATTTATATGTTTTAGGCGTTAAAGATGAATGTATTACCTTTGATGATTTAAAACTCAATGTGTATGGCAGGTCGTTTGACAGTGCCTATATGAAAGGTGAGGAAACTTTTACTCTGGCACCAAAAGATAATGGTTATGTTAATTTAATGCTTCAACACGGCGAACTCAGAAGCGACCTGAATTCTGATTACAATGCCATCACCCCTAAATTTGTTAAAAATTCAGGCATGGATTATATTGCTCTCGGTCATGTGCATAAGCGCACCGAAATCGGTAAAATAGATAAAACTCATTTTGCCTATTGCGGTTGCCCCGAAGGTCAGGGATTTGATGAACTTAACGAAAAGGGCGTTTATATTGGTGAAATCGGTAAGGGATACTGTTCACTCACATTCACTCCCGTTGCCAAAAGAAGCCACATCCACGAAATGATTGATGTTATGGGAAATAGCAACAGCGAGGAAATTACTGCGCGTACTCTTGCAGTTTTAAAAGAGAAATACGGTGAAAACTTTGCGGATAATCTTTATAAAATCGAACTTATCGGTGAGATTCCCACAGACTGTGAAATCATAACCGCAGAAATTCATACAAGACTCAACGAAACCCTCTATTATGTTAAGGTAAAGGATTCAACCGACTTTGCCGTGGATTTAAGCGAATTGGCAAAGGAAACCTCTCTTAAGGGGATTTTTGTTAAAAAGATGCTCGAAAAACTTGAAAATGCAAGCGCAGAGGAAAAAGAAAAATACAAAAATGCTTTAAAACTCGGTCTTAAAGCATTTATTTCGGAGGTAAAATATAATGAAGATTAATTCTCTTTATATATCTGCCTTCGGCGGTATCAAAAATTTAAAGTTAGATTTTAACGAAGGCTTCAATGTGATTTACGGTGACAATGAAAACGGTAAATCTACCATAATGGCTTTTATAAAAATGATGTTTTATGGTTCAGATCGCGGTGCTGCCCAAATTTCAAAAAACATAAGAAAAAAATACTCCCCGTGGGACGGAAGTGCTATGGCAGGCAGTATTGATTTTACTTATGAAGGCAAAAACTACCGTTTAGAGAGAGAGTTCCGTTCTTCAAATTCCACCGATAAGGCCACCCTGTGCGACCTTGATTTTGGCACAAGGCAGGCTGTCGGCTCTGATATTGGCAGCAAATATTTCGGTCTTTCTGCCGCCGCTTTTGAGAGAAGCGTGTTTATCGGTCAATTCGGGTTCCCTGAAAAGGATTCCTCATCTGAAGGTGAAATCAACTCTAAACTTTCAAATCTTGTGCTTACGGGTGATGAAAGTGTTTCGTTTGAAACTGTTAATTTAAGGCTTGAAAAAGCAAAACTTGCCCTTTTGTCAAAAAGTGGAAGAGCCGGAGAGTTAGATAAAAACATTAAACTCTGCGGTGATTTGAAGGATAAAATTGAACTTTCTGAAACCGCACAGGAAAATTACAACAAAAAGGTTAAAGATATTGCACAGGCCGAAGAAAAAGTTGCATTAATGCAGAAAAAAGCCGATGATCTCAAAGTAAAAATTTCAAAAGAACAAGACATTAAGAACGCTGAAAAACTTAAAGAATTTTTGGAATTAAAGGCAGAATTAGACCGCGTAAATAACGAATTAAAACTTAAAGACAGCGGTTTTGCAGATGAAATTTATCTCGGCAAACTAAAATTCTGCATAAGCAAGGTTGAAACCGCAAATTCGCAAACTGCGGCAAAGGAAAATGAAATCAATGCCCTTGAAAAAAGCCTTGAAGCGGGACTTAATCCGCCTGCGGATGCAACCGAGGAAAACGCCCTGCTTTTGAGTAATGAAATAAAGCAACTTTTAACTGTAAAAGCCGAAAAAGAAAACAGAAAAGAAAAAATCGCTGATTCTTTGAACAATAATAACACCACTAAAAAATCAAATCTATGGATAGTGTTGCTGATTTTGGTGATATGTTGCTCTGTTCTTACCGGTGTGTTGGCATTTTTTGTATCATCAGTTTTATTCCCGACTGTGGCTGCAACGGTTGATGCGGTGCTTCTTTGTGTTTTGACTGCAGTTTTATTATCAAATAAATCAAAAGAAAAAGCGGACAAACAAAATAAAGCCGAACTCATTGACGAAAGCGAAAGTTTAGAAAAAGAGATTGCAGAAATCACGGAAAATATCTTCAATAAAAAAGTGCGTCTTGAAACAATAAACAACGCCCTTTCGAGCAGTGCAACAGTGATTGAAAAACAAAAAACCATGCTTGATGAAGCCAAGGCAGAACTCCTTATTTTAAAACAAAACGAACAAGAGGCTTTATTGCCGCTTATAGAGTTATTCTCACGCTATAAACCGGCAGAAAGTTTTGAAGAAATAAAGAATTGCCTCGATGAAATAACTGTAAGGGCGGCAAAGCAAAAAGAAATAAAGAACCAACTTAACTTTATTTCCCGAGATATCGGCTCGATATCTTACGAGCAGGCAAAAGAAAAACTTGCTGAAATATCGGGCGGTGCATCTTCGCCTGCTGAAAATTTTGAGGAACTCAAAGCACTTTACGAACAGCAAATAAACAGTATTTCCGAACACAAATCGGCCATTGCGGCTGCAAAAGTTTCAGCCAAAAACTTGATTTCTTCTGCGGAAGATTCCGAGATGCTAAAAAAAGAACTTAAAGAACTTTTGGAAAAGGTTTATTCGCAAAAAGAATTCTGCATGGCAGCGGATATCGCTATGGATATACTTCGAGAAAGTTTTGGTGAGGTAAGAAGAAGTTACGGCTCTGTACTTGAAAAACGCGCTGGCGAAATATTTGCAACCCTTACCGATAACCGATATAACGATATGACTATTTCAAAATCGTTCGATATAAATGTGAGCGAAACCGACAATTTTGGAAGCCGCGAAATAGATTATTTAAGCAGCGGTGCTGCCGACCAAGCATATCTTAGTCTTCGCCTTGCAGTGGCTGAACTTATAAGTGAAGACGGCGAGCAACTGCCTATATTACTTGACGATTCCCTCACGCAGTATGATGACACAAGAATGAATTCTGCTATAAAATATTTAAAAGAATATAGCGCCAATTCACAAATGCTTATGTTCACCTGCCATAAAGCAATAAAAGATTCAGCATTAAATGCAGGAGCCAATTCGATTATACTTTAATCCTTTAAGGAATGATGATACATTTTGTGTATCATCATTCCTTTTTTTATTGACTTTTAATTAGCTGTATGATAAAATAACATATGATATATAACGATTGTTATATAATAAAGTGAGGGATATTTATGCCACCTAAAATTCAAATAACCAAAGAAGATATTATAAACACCGCAGTAGAAATTGTGAGAAACAACTCGGCCGAGGCGATTAATGCCAGAAACATTGCCGCAGTTTTAAAATGCTCAACACAACCTATTTTTTCAAATTTTGTGTCAATGGAAGAACTTCACTTTGCAGTTGTGAAAAAGGCTGATGAAATCTGTTATGACTATATAAAGCGAGAAATAGAAAGCAAAAAATACCCGCCATATAAAGCTAGCGGTATGGCTTATATCCGTTTTGCCAAGGAAGAAAAAGAACTTTTCAAACTCCTTTATATGCGTGACCGTACCAATGAGGTTATCTCAAAATCAAGCAAACTTGATAATATAATAGACTCGGTGGTACATAGCAATACGGGGCTTGATGGCGAAACCGCAAGACTTTTTCATCTTGAAATGTGGGCTTATGTTCACGGAATAGCAGTAATGGTTGCAACAAACTTTGAAAATCTGGGCACCGAGCTTATTAGCCGAATGCTTACAGATGCATATCAGGGTATGCGTAAGCAATACGGATTGGAGTAATGCTATGTATTCAATAGAACTCAAAAATTTAACCAAAAAATATAAAGATGTTGTGGCAGTAGATAACCTTTGTCTTTCGGTTCACAAGGGCGAGTTATTTTCACTGCTTGGCGTAAATGGTGCGGGCAAAACAACCACTATAAAAATGCTTTCCTGCCTTACAAAGCCAACTAGTGGAGAAGCATTTTTAAACGGAAAAAACATCTGCAACGATACCACCGCCATAAAATCTATTATAGCCGTTTCCCCTCAGGAAACTGCGGTTGCAAGAGGGCTTTCTGTTAAAGAGAACCTTGAACTTATGTGCGGTATTTACGGATTTACCAAGAATAAAAAAATCGAAAAAATAAGCGAACTGACAAAACTTTTGGGGTTGGAAATGGTAATCAATAAAAAGGCAGGCAAATTATCAGGCGGATTTGAGCGACGCTTAAGCATCGCTATGGCGCTGATAAGCGAACCTGAAATACTTTTTCTTGATGAGCCAACACTCGGTCTTGACGTGATTGCCAGAAGTGATTTGTGGGATTTAATCCGCTCCCTGAAAGGTAAGGTTACAATTATACTTACAACCCACTATATGGAGGAAGCCGAATCACTTTCGGACCGTATCGGCATTATGAAAGACGGAAAACTTCTCATTTGCGGTACTACGGACGATATCAAGAAATCGGCTAATACAGATAAATTCGAGCAAGCTTTTGTTAATATTGTAAAGGGGGCGATACAATGAAATTGCTTACATTTGCAAACAGAAACACAAAAGAATTACTAAGAGATCCTATAAATTTAAGCTTCGTGTTTGGTTTTCCGCTTATTTTACTTGTATTACTCAGTGCAATACAAGCAAATATACCGGTTAAAATCTTTGAAATTGAAAGGCTTACCCCGGGTATAACAGTTTTTGGTCTCTCCTTTATGACCTTATTTTCTGCAACAATTATTTCGAAGGATAGAAGTACATCGTTTTTGCAACGATTATACCCAACACCGATGACATCGTTCGATTTTATACTCGGTTACACTTTGCCCATTTTACCGATAGCAGTGGCACAATGCGTTTCTTGCTATGTTACCGCTATGATTCTTGGTTTGAGTTTTTCAGTTAATATCCTATATGCCGTGATTTTCATTATTCCCATTTCTTTACTTTACATCGCTTTGGGACTTCTTTGCGGAAGTATATTTTCTGATAAGCAGGTCGGTGGAATTTGCGGAGCATTACTCACCAATCTTTCGGCATGGGTATCGGGAATTTGGTTTGAC
This sequence comes from Acutalibacteraceae bacterium, assembly GCA_045636565.1. Lineage (GTDB taxonomy): Bacteria > Bacillota > Clostridia > Oscillospirales > Acutalibacteraceae > UBA737. The sequence continues at coordinate 382 of JAZTXU010000221.1, read as the reverse complement.
TTAGACCTTGTTGGAGGAACATTTAAAGAAATAGCCCATGCGCTTCCGTTTGTCCATGCGGTAAAAATGGAACAAGCCACGCTTTTTGGTAATTTTGGAGAAATTCTTCCTCATTTGTTTTGGGTGCTCGGTTACGCTATTTTATTACTTATAATGGCGGTATTAATATTTTTAAAACAGATGAAAAATCAATAAACTTTAGAAATAAAAAATCGTGAAAAAAGCGAAATTTCAAGCTTTTTTCACGATTTTTTTATTTTCACGCCTTATTCAAAATAGGTTTTAAATTTCGCGTAAAATTATATTATTGTAATCCTTTTTCTGTGCGTATTAGCAGCCTATTGTTGTGAATGGCTTGTTGCATCCTCCGGTTCGCTTGGAG
>JAZTXU010000220.1:0-2367 GCA_045636565.1 Acutalibacteraceae bacterium | reverse complement strand
GATTATTATGCCTGCATTTATTGTAACAGCTTTAGTTGGCGTTGTATGTATTGTTCTTGGTATTTCAAATATGAAAGGCAATATATCATCGTTGCACTCATACCATAGAAATAGAGTGTCCGAAGAGGATCGAATTCCTTTCGGAAAGAAGGTTGGGCTTGGAACTATCATTATCGGTGCCGCTATAATTGTATTTAGCGGGTTGTCTGCTGTGACACGCTACACAGACAACGAGGTGTTCACTTTAATTGGAACAGGAATCCTTATTACCGGTATCATTGTTGGTTTGGTAATTAGTTTTAAGGCAATGATAAAGTATAACAAAGGTATATTTTAGTTCTACTTCAATAAAGAAACTTATCATAAAGCAAAGGTGGCGCAGAAATGCGGCACCTTTGCTGTTGCCTATTATGTGCCTAACTTATGCCCATTTTTTGCCTATAAAAAGACGATTCTTTGCCGATGACATTGGGATATGAATCATATATAATTGTTATCGTGGAAAAATATAATTTAAGAATTTTTTAAAAATCGCCATATTTTCGATTTTTTATACGTGTTTATATTATGAAGGGCAAGTTAAAGGCAGGGATATAAAATGAACGAGAACGAGAGATATGAATTTGTCGGCAGAAAAAAGCTTATTATAAAAGAACAGTTGATTAAAAGCGGAATACATCATGTTACGCTCACTAGCTTGCCGGCAGATTTCTATAGAATGAGTAAAAGCCAAATGGAAAGATTGTCGGAATATGCTTGTGATAATATGATTGCAGAAATGTACGACCTTCCAAAGTATGAAATTACTAAAAGAAGACGTGATTTTGGGCTTGACCAAATGACCCTAACAGCCATTAAGGCAGATAGAGAAGACAAGTCTGTTGCAATATATAATGAAATACTGAGAATTGTGTCAAATGAGTATAATAATGGCAACTTTCCACATACTAACTCCACACCATTAAATAGTGAAAAGGAGTTTTTATATATGAAAGCCACTGGAATAGTTAGAAGAATTGACGATTTGGGAAGAGTAGTTATTCCGAAAGAGATTAGAAGAACGATGAGGATAAGAGAGGGTGACCCGTTGGAAATATATACCAATTCTGGTGGAGAGGTTATTTTTAAAAAGTATTCGCCTATGGGAGAGTTGGCTTCGTTTGCGGCGGAATATGCTGAGGCGCTGTCGGGCGGCACCGACCTTGGTGTTATAATCTGCGACCGCGACCACTGCATTGCGGCGGCGGGTGTTTCTAAAAAAGAAATGCTCGAGCGAGATGTGACACCCGAGCTTGAAAACATTATGGAAAACCGCAAGGCCTTTATTGCTGAAAACGAAAGCATTTTTGCAGTGGCTGGTAGCGACCGCAAAATCTGTGTGGCAGTGCCCATAATTTCGGCAGGTGATTTAACAGGAATTGTTGTGTTCCTTGAAAACGAAATCAAAAGCACGGCTTCTGATACCGATGTGAAGCTCGCCACTGTTGCGGCAAGGTTTTTAAGCACAAGAACAGAATAGAACAATTAGCAATTTTCAATTAGCAATTAATCCGAAATTATTCACTATTGGTTATTCATTAAAAAAGCACCCGCTTTTTAGGCGGGTGCTTTGGTTTTAAGTACTATTAAATTAAGCCATATGCTCCTGAATATAATCAACAACATTGCCAACAGTCTTAAGGTTTTCTATCTGCTCATCGGGGATTTCAACCTCGAACTCATCTTCGATAGACATAAGCATCTCAACAACATCAAGGCTATCAGCGCCGAGGTCATCAGCAATATCTGTTTCAAGGGTAATGCTGTCGAGCTCTGCATCAAGCTGGTCTGCTAAAATTTGTCTCAATTTTTCGAATACCATAAATAGTTGCTCCTTTGATAATGATATGGCGGTTGCCCGCATTAAATTTAATATCTTATATAAAAATAATATGTGTTGCAGAGGGTTTTGTCAATAGTTTTTTCAATATTTCGCCGCTTATTAACACAAATTTAAATATAGCAAAATTTATTCTTGACATCTTGATTTTTTGAGGTATAATAAATAGTGCTCACACGAGCGAAAAGTTTAATATTGGGGAATTGTGTAACGGTAGCACGACAGACTCTGACTCTGTTTGTTGGGGTTCGAATCCCTATTCCCCAGCCAAGAAAAAAGCATCGACTTTGTCGGTGCTTTTTTCAATGAAATTTGCCTTTCGGCGAGTGAAATATTACTTCGTAATATGAAATAGCTACGCTATGAAATATTTGCTTCGCAAATGTTAAGTGGCGAATTTTATTTCACTTGTCTGCCTAAGCAGAAAATTTCATAATCCGCGAGGATTATTTCATATTTTTCGCAAGAAAAATATTTCATTAAAATGT
>JAZTXU010000219.1:0-6279 GCA_045636565.1 Acutalibacteraceae bacterium | reverse complement strand
GACGGCGGTAAAAAGCAAGTGGATTTCATTATTGACCCCGAGCAAGCCGAAACTGTGCGGTTGATTTTCAAAATGTATCTTGAGGGGTGCGGACTATTGCAAATTAAAAATGAATTGGAGCAGAGAGGCCGAAAAACCGCTATGGGCAAAGAGAGATGGCATGCGACTGTACTTTCTAATGTTTTGCAAAACAGTTTTTACTGCGGAACTATTACCTACCGAAAGGATTATACCCCGGATTATCTAACCCAAAAAAGATATACCAATTACGGCGAGGTTGAACAAATAAAAGTTAAAGGCAGGCACGAGCCGATTATTTCAGAAGAAGATTACGAAAGGGTGCAAGCAATTATGGAAAGCAAAAGAACAGAAAACCCAAGCATTAAAACAGGAAAAAGAACCGGCAAATTCCCTAGAAAGATTGTGTGGGGCAAGCTCTTAATTTGTGAGTGTGGTCATCGATTTAGCCTTAGAGGGTGGAAACACGGAGGTGGGCCCGAAAACTCCGCATACCTTTGTTACAGTATTGTGCATAATGGCTCTTATTCAAGCCGACAAAAACGAGGGCTATCCACAGAGGGATATTGCCAAACCCCAATGGTACCACTTTGGAAACTGCAAATGATGGCGAAATATATTTTTAGAAACTATCTATCTCAAAAGGACAAGGTTTTAGCCCTTGCGAATTCAATCCTTGAAGCGCATATAGGCGATACCGAGGAGGCGGTTGACAATTCCGCACAAATCGAGGATTATAAACGCGAGCTTGAAAGGGTTAGCCGCCGAATTGATAATCTTATTGAAATGCGCTCAGACGGAGAAATTGATAAAGCTGACTTTATGAAGCGCAAAACCGATGCCGAGTTTAAGCTCTTGGAACTGCAAAATAAAATTGCCGAGCTTGAAGCCGAGCAAAATAAAACTACGCCCATTATCGACTACAAGGAAAAACTTGAAGTTCTTCGCTATGCATTGGAGCAATACACCAACTTTGACGATGATGGCGATATACCTGACAACGTGGTTGAGGCCTTTGTTGAGAAGATTGTGGTATCTAAAGACGGCTATGATTGGTATCTGCGATTTGACGGCGACCCTAACGACCCGCTACACCTTAAAACAGAAGGAAAACGCAAAAATAAAACTGAAATCATTGACCCTAAGGCCGCAACCCCAAGCAGAGGTCCCCTCACCACAGGCTGCAATTAAAGAAAGCAAGTAAGCTTTCAAAAGCTAAGTATTCATGCGGGTTTTCGGGCATTCTGATCACCCCTAAGCCTTGCTAAAATACAGCTACTAACCAAGTAATAAACACCCCGTGTTCAATCGAACACGGGGTGTTTTGTATAAACGTTTTGTGATGAATTATTTAATGCGCAAATTTTTCATCGCAACCGGGAACGGTTATATCGATTTTTTACCTAACAGAGGGCATTTAACTACACATCTTTCTCCTGTTACCGGTCGGAATTTGAGTACCGGATCCATTTGCCGCAAAGCATCGGTTAAATTTTCCGTGGTAACGGTTTCCGGACAAGGAACATCGGTGTAGTTACCGGTATACATATTTCCTTCTTCGGTAACAAGGGAGAATTTAGTTGCCCAATCACATCGGTTGGCATCAACCGGCAGATAGGTAACCTTTTGACCGTCAAGATTGAATTCTGTGATATTTTCTTTTCTCAATGCACAAGTAGGACAAGCGGTCAAGCATTGCTCACAACCCACACAAGCCTCAGCCAAACCTCCATTGATGATGTCCGGTGTCAGCTCGGCATTGGTAACGATAGCAACAAAACGCTGATGAATACCATATTCTTTGGTTACAACAGAGCCGTTCAAGCCCATCTGACCGATTCCGGCCGCAACAGCTTCAAGAGCATTACAGGTTGCATCGTTAAATTGACCGCGTGGACTGCCAACAGTAGAGCCTGCCCCAGTAAGATTATGAGAATAAACCGCTTCATAACCCATTCCGTTAAGAATTCGGCAGATAGAATATGCAAGATGTCCTGTAAGACGATTGACCTCGTATTGGGTAAACACATAGGGACCTACCGCCTCTGCCGGAGGTTGACCAACACGCTCAACAGCTGTTTCGGGATAATGAATACCGAGAACAATAACAGATTTAGCATCGGGAAGCTGGTCTTTAGCAGATTGGATCACTCTTTTTTGCTCGGTTACTATGGGGTCAAAGGGTGTCATGCGCGGATTTTTATCGATTGCATGGAATATGGTTTCATCTTTGCGCAACTCACGAAGTTGTTCTGCAAGAGAATTTATCGTTTCCGCAGAGGCAACACCGAAAAGATCCGCTCCTTTTTGCATTGCAAGGGTCTTTATCTGTTCTTTAAGGTCGGTTCCTTGGTCAACTTTTGAAATTTCGGTTACTGCTTTATCAACAACCGGAGCAGAAGTCAGAATCAAAGAAGTGCGTACAAAGGTGTTTTCAGTATCAGCTACGCCACAAAGCTTACGGAACGGCTCGTGATTCATCGTAGTTTTGGGAAGAGCAGAATAACCGAGAGTCTCCAACTCTCGACACATATCAAGTTCGGTAAAATCAACGTTGAACTGTGCTATACGACCGTAGCCATCAAGAATATCAGCTCGATTTTTATGATTACTGTCGAAGTCTTCGATATGCGCCATGCTTCCGATATGGTCAATTTTACTTCCTGCGGGCAGTTGATATCTGGAAGTAAGCAGAATTGCGCCCTGGCCATCAGGTAAAGCAGGAAGAATATCGATATTTGCATCAGCAAGGCTTTCGCCCGAGATAAAATGAACACTGTCAAGATCCCAGTTGCATGCGTGTACCAATAACTTATCATATACCTGACGGTGTACCGGAAGATTCTGCGGTGCTGTATGGCGAATACGTCGAGCAGATTTTTTGCTGTAATCAGTGTCCCAATGGCGCAGATGCTTAGGCAAGCAAACCTTAAGACAAACGCCGAATTCACCGCCTCGAGTTCCGTATTTGGCCACGTGATCCAAAAGGACCTGTTCGTTTACAACTTCGGGAATAGGAAGATCTAAATCAATATCAAAATGTTCGCCCCAAGCGCATCTCCACAAATTCTTGTCGCAGAATTTGTGGTCTTTGCCCTCTACGATAACATTTTTAACACCGTTTACCTCTTTACGATAGGCGTTAGTGGGACATTTACGAATACATTCTCCACACATATCGCATAGTTTTTCGCCATTATATAATGGAGTTGGAGTTAGTTCTGCTTCGGTGATGATAGAAACGAAACGATTTCTCGCACCGTATTCAGGGGTGATACACAAACCATTCCAGCCGAGTTCACCAAGACCTGCACAGACACCGGCATAAATATGGCTCATATCCGGAGCGAAAACAGCATCCATATCCTTATAGCCACGATAACGCCAGATGTTTGAGCTTGCAATCGGGACAGTAGCATACCCCAGATCGTCCAGCATACGTGCAATCTTAAACGATAGCACGTCCAACTTGTCGTTCATTATGTACTGAATCCGATATGGTCCCAGGTTTTGCGGATGTATTTCTCCGTCCCTCTCGATTGCGGCATCGGGATGATGTACAGCACAAACAATAACCGATTTTGCGTTTGGTAAAATTCCTTTGGGGCTCATACGAATAGGAGCATTTTCAAAACGTTCAATATTGGCAACACCGACAAGGTCTGCACCCAGTTGATATGCCAAATCTTTAACAGCGAGTGTAAGTTTGTTATCCATAAACAATTCTCCTTTTTTTATAATTTTATCATTTTTAGGTTTAAATTAACAAGGGACAAAATGATTATATATTCGTAAAAAAAGCATCTGCCATTGACACAAAAAAACATAACTGATATAATGCGAACGAGGTGAAGGGCGTGAAAATGGAAAATTTAGCATACACATCTATAGAACAATTTTCCAATATGAGTTTGCGGTTGGAAAATTGCGAGGTAAAAGCATTACACCGTTATGTAATGCAACCTGCGTGTGAGGAGCGGTTTATTTATATCACCAAGGGTCAAGCCTGCTTTTTTACAAAATCAATGAAAATGAAGATCAAGGAAAGGGATATGATCTATATTCCTCGGGACACCGCATATCAATCCGAATGGCTACAGGCATCAACTTTTGTTGTTATTGATATGTTGCTTTGCGATAGAGAAGGTGCGCCGATTGGCTTTGGAGAATCACCGTGCGTATTATTTAACGACTCAAATCATATTTATGACGGGTTACTTTCGGAATTGGCAGAAAAAGCAGATACAATAGGTCCTTTTGATTGGTTGGAGCGCCTTCATCTTTCGTTTAAGTTTCTTTGCCAACTTGCAAGAGATACTACCGCAACAGCGTCCGACGAAAAGAAAATCAAGAAAGGGATAATTTATTTAGAAAACAATTTTGCCGAGAATTTTCCCATCGATGTTCTGGCTGAAATATGCGCTCTTTCCCCGACGCATTTTCGCAAACTCTTTGTTGCTTGCAAAGGTACATCACCATCTGATTACCGAAATCGGCTTCGTATTCAGCGTGCCGCTGAATTACTTAGAAGCGGCGACCATACTGTTGCTGAGGCGGCAGAACAGGTAGGCATTAACGATATCAAATACTTTGGGAAACTTTTTGTTCGTTATGCGGGATTAAAACCCAGTGCGTTAAAGCGAGAGGCGTTTGTTAAAAAACAAGATGATACACCATAGGCTGTACTCTCAAATGATACTCCATGAAACGCACCAATCAGTATTCGATTTTTATCTCATTTGTGCGGTTTGTAAATAGCCAAACAGGCTGCTATCAAGGGTTATTCCCCGCATGGAATAAAATTTTGATTTGCAAAGGTTTTAAAAATGTGCTACAATGCATTAAAAGGAGGCTTTTGGCTATGTATACAATTTACGTTAAATTCGACTGTCTGCCCGAAAAACGCGAGGCTTTTATTAAGAAGGTAAAGGAAACCGGTGTTCTTGACGCGATTCGTGCTGAAGACGGATGCATTAGATACGACTATTATTTATCCGAAAAGGACCCTAATGAGATTTTACTCATTGAACAATGGGAAACAAAAGGTCATCAGCAAGTACACCTAGAACAACCACACATGGACACTTTACGTTCCTTTAAAGGCGACTATATTGTGAACACTCTTTTAGGAGAGGTTGAATTAAAATAAAAAAAGGCACCCGTTCGGGTGCCTTTAATTTTTGTTATTTAGTTTTTCTTAAAAGCCTTAGCAGAGCTTAATGTTAATACTGCTAAAGAAAGAACCATAACCACTGCAACTGCAGCTGCATTAGAATTGTCGCCTGCGTATGGTGGCTCTTCTTCGCTAGGTGTGTCGCTGCTAGAGGTGTTGTCGCTGGAAGTGCTGTCGCTTGACGTATCGTCACTGCCTGCGCCTGCGCCGAAGTAGTTGAGTGCTACACCCTTATCATAAACGATTTGGCCTAAAACTCTATAGCCGTCTCCGTTTAGGTGAACGTCGCCCTTAACGCCTGTAGCTCTGTATGCCTCAGGAACAAAGCCTGCAGTTAAGTTGGCAAGGTCGGTCTCGCTTGGGGTAAATCCAACCTTTCTCATAGCGCCTTCGAACTCGTCAACAAGGTCGATTACATGGTTGCCGAAAGCTGCAGTAAACTTTTCACGGATTTCCTGGCTGTTCCTTGTTGCAACTCTGTTATAATTCTTGTCTAAGTCCATATAAGGAAGAATGATTATGTAATTGTCGCCGCCGTAAGCTACTGCCTGCTCATAAAGGCTTACTAAGTGGTCTACGTCCTCGTAAACGCCATTAAAGCCCATTAGATATACGTCACAGTAGTTGTTTGGGGAAACAGTTGTGATATCCTGTAAGAAAGCTTCGGTGCCTGCAGGGATGGTTACTGCCTCGGTAGCGTCTGTACGGATAAGATAGGTCTTGCAGTCGGTTGAAGTTTTATAATCGGTAATAGAAATTGTATAGGTTTTTCCATCAATTATTACCTTATCAATGGGAAGGTCTCTTCCGAAAGGAGAGGTCCACTGAAGCTTGCGGGTAGTTCTGCCGTCGTTACAAACAAATCCACGATATTCATCATCTAAAAGAACGCTTGTCTGTCCTGCGGCAAAGGTAATTTCGTTTTCGGTGAAAATTCTCATAGAGCCCTGACGAGCCATAATGTCGGCAACACGCTCACCGCCGTCACCTGCATTCTGAACGAGGTATCCGCTTCCAAGAAGCTCTTGTAAAACGGTAGGATATGCCTTACCACCTGTGCCCTTACCATAGCCTTCGGTTACGCTATC
>JAZTXU010000218.1:0-4462 GCA_045636565.1 Acutalibacteraceae bacterium | reverse complement strand
GCAACAGTACCAAATATTATTGCCAAAGACAAAATTACGGACAGAATCCGTATTGAATTTTTTCGCATTTTTTACTCCTTTAAGAAAACTTAAATTGCCGCAAATTCACTACCCTCACGGCGCAAATATTTACGAATCATAATAGCACTTCCTATTACGCCCGCAAAGACACCGATACCGGCAAACACTAACAGTAAAATTAAAGCCATATCACCGAATTTTACAATGTCTGTAGTGGATAAAGTAGATATTAAAGTTTCTGTTGCAACCCTGTAACAAAAATAGAGCAACCCTTCTGCAATAACCGCAGAAACAAGACCAATAATTATACCTTCAACCACAAACGGAATTCGTACAAAAGCATCGGTAGCGCCAACAGCCTTCATAATACTAATATCAAGTTTACGGTTGTACATAGTAACTCTTATTGTATTAGAAACAATTACCAAAGAAATAAGCAAAAGAATTGCTATTATCCAAATTCCGGCAACCCCTATACCATTTTTTATGGAAACGATTTTATCAGCAGTATCACCATGAGAACGGATATTGCTGATTTCGGGAATTTCCTTAATTTTTTCAAGAGTTTCATCGAAAAGTTTCATATCTTTCATTGTAATTCTTGCGGCACCTGACATTGGGTTACCGTTTTCTTCGTACAAATATGAGAAAAACTCTTTTTCTTCTTCGCTATAATTTTCGAGAATTGGATTCAAAGAATTTTCAAGGCCTTTTTCACCCGAAATAAATTCAACTTTTGCAACATTCGGGATTTTTTTGATTTTTTCACAAATAGCCAAAGCCTCTTCTTCGGTATGAATCATATAGTCTTCAGGCTTAATTTCATTTTTATCCGGTATTTCAGAAGAATTATCATCGTTTTCAGTTTCCTCATTATCATCTGATTCTTCTGTGTTTTCGGTATCAGAAGTAGTTTCTGATTGTTCGGTATTAACCTCTCCTTTACCTAAATATGCCCAGCTATAATCCTTCATATAAGCCATAACAACGTTTTGTTGTTCGAGAGTTCCCAGTGCCTTGTCAACATTTTCGGAAATCAGAATAGCAAATCCGATAAGCACCATACAAGCAACCAAAACGCCGATTGAAGCAAAAGTCATAAGTCGATTAATCCAAGCGCTTTTAATGCCTTCGCTAGTAAGGTATTTAATACTTCCTAATTTCATATTACAAGTCACCTCCGGCATTATCGGCAACTATTTTACCGCCATCAAGCATAATAACACGGTGGTGAAAATCTCGCACTAAATTATGGTCGTGTGTAACCATAAGAATAGTTGTTCCCTGCTTGTTGATTTCAGTAAGCATATTTACGATTTCATAGGACATATTGGGGTCTACGTTACCTGTAGGCTCGTCCGCAATTATAAGGTCCGGAGAATTTACAAGTGCACGCGCAAGTCCTACTCGCTGCTGCTCACCGCCCGATAACTGATTCGGCATTGAACGTGCCTTATTTCCAAGACCAACTTTGCTCAAAGCCTTAGAAACCTCACGGCGTACATTTCTGCCCGTTTCGCCTACAACATACATTGCAAAAGCCACATTCTGAAAAACATTCATTGTGGGAATCAGGCGGAAATCCTGAAATACAATACCCATTGTTCTTCGAAGCTTTGGCACATGCTTACGTTTCATTTCGGTAAGGTTAAATCCGTTTACTTTAATAATACCTGTATTTGCCTTTTCCTCGCGCATAATAAGCTTCATAAATGTACTTTTACCTGCGCCCGAAGAACCAACTACAAACACAAACTCACCGCTATTTATCTTTATATTAACATCCTCGAGAGCGTGAGTGCCTCCCGGATAAGTTTTTGAAACACCGCGAAACTCAATTATAGGCCTTTGCGGTCTTTGAGTTTCGAGGTTTACAAGTTGCTGTTCCATTAATTAAAAATTCATTCCTTTAATACTTAATTGGGTTACTTTTCAAATACTTGTTTACCATAAGAGCGATTTTGAAAATAATCGCATGGTCAAATTCACGAAGGTCAAGACCTGTAAATTTCTTAATCTTCTCAAGTCTGTACACAAGTGTATTACGATGTACAAAAAGTTTTCTTGAGGTCTCTGAAACATTAAGATTATTCTCAAAGAAACGCTGAATTGTGAAAAGAGTTTCCTGGTCAAGACTTTCAATAGAACCTAACTTAAACACTTCTTTAAGGAATGTTTCACAGAGAGTAGTGGGCAACTGATAAATAAGTCTAGCAATTCCCAACGCTTCATAAGAAACAATGGTTTTTTCAGTATCAAACACCTTGCCAACCTCTAATGCGGTTTGGGCTTCCTTGAAAGAACGTGCAAGATCTTTAAGATTATTTACAGTTGTGCCGACACCAATATAGGGATGAAGATAAAATTCACCTGTGATGGTATCTGCGATAGTGGTAGCCAATTTTTCAATGGTTTTGGGGTCGATACCAGGCTTTGTTTCTTTAACAAGCGCGATATCGGTTTCGTTGATGTTTATAACAAAATCCTTTGACTTATCAGGGAAAAGATTCTGAAGAATATCATAAACAGAAACATCGTGGTTATCGAGCACTCTGATTAAAATAACAGTTCTTGTAACATCACTGTTGAAATAAAGTTCACGAGCCTTCAAATAGATATCCCCAGGAAGAATATTATCAAGAATTATATTTTTAATAAAATTGCTTCTATCGTATTTTTCGTCATAATAAAACTTGATGTTTGCAAAAGCAATTGCAATTACAGAAACATATTTTGAGGCAAGAAGGTCATCACCGTCAACAAAAACGATGTAATTTGCACCCTGATTGGTACCAAGACCTTTAAACGTTAAACCGCCACTCACATAAACCTCATTGATGTTTGAGGACGGAAAATTAACAAGAGTTTCACCTATCTTTGAAAGTTCGCTGCAAGCGATAATAACAGAATTTTCATCCACCACACCGAAGGTACGGTCGATAGAATCCTTCATCTGATGAATAACACCTTGGAACAAACGATTAGCCATATTCTGAACACTTCCTTTTGAGTATTATATAATTAATAATAAGGCATAACAATTTCATTTTAATTATACATATTTATTTTACACAATCCCGCTCTATTTTGCAAGTGTTTTTTATCAAAATACACAAAAAAATTATATGTTTATTATTGACAATTCTCAAATAATAGAAAAAAGCCCGTAAACAGTACATTCACGGACTAAAATATTTCAAAAATAGTTTGCGGATAATAATTTTCGCTACACTCTTGATTCAAATTTAAAATAAATTTATTATGTTTTAAGGCATAATCTACTGTGTTTTTGGTACCACCTGCCTTACCGTCAAACCAAGTCATAACATAATCACTGTTATCAACCATAAATTTATTGCGCTTTTGGTAGCATCCTTTGTAATAGCTATCAGATAAAAACACAACTTCATCGCATTCACTTAAAATATTATAATAACGCTTTTTCCACGCATCGGAAAAAGCCTCCCCTTGGCCCTCAAAAGGTATTGCACAAATAAGCTTTAACGGCTTTTTATACACCTTCTTGAGTAACAGAACACTCTCGGCACAAAGCATATCAAAGCCCATTGCCATACCTGTATAAAACACAGTGCAATTCTCGTTGGCAAGCTTTAAAATACCATCTGCAATCAGGTTTTCAAAATCGTTGTAAGCTTTATTTTTTATATTGACATCAAAAGGCAATTTAGCAGGTCTGTAGCCTGTAAAACAACATTTTTTAACCGAAATTTCAATATTTTTATCAGGCATATATAACCCTTCTTCCTATTTGCAAAACTACATACAGTATACCGAACATTTGTTTATTTGTCAAGAAATATAACAAATTAATGAAAATTATAAAAAATATTTTAAAAAAAGATAAAATCGGTGTTGACTTTTTTGGATTGTTGTGTTAGAATAATCAAGTCGCATTCGGAGAGGTATCGAAGTGGTCATAACGAGGCGGTCTTGAAAACCGTTTGGGAGCAATCCCACATGGGTTCGAATCCCATCCTCTCCGCCATTTTTTTATTTATATGAAAATAAACCGTTTATCAAATGGAGTAGTACGAAAGCTTGGTGACGGGCTTTGAGCACGAGCGCTGCCGGTGGCAGATGTAGCGAGTGCGAAAAGGCGCAGCGGTCGAAATTTTTAGGCGCTCCAAGCCTTAAAAAATTTCGGGCACCGCAAGAGGGCACGCAGCCGAGTAACCTTTGCTTTCTCAATTAAAATTAAATACCACAAATATTTTGTTTATCAATATTCGGAGTAGTACTCAAGTTGGTGACGAGGCGCCCCTGCTAAGGGCGTAGGCCGTCTAAACCGCGGCGCGAGAGTTCGAGTCTCTCCTACTCCGCCATAAAACAGCACTGATTAAATTCGGTGCTGTTTTGTTTTTTATAACACAACCTCGAACTCGAGCGCCGCCGGCGCGGGCATTGAACACGAGCGCTGCCG
>JAZTXU010000217.1:0-10956 GCA_045636565.1 Acutalibacteraceae bacterium | reverse complement strand
GAGATTTAAAATATAACTTATCCAAAGCATCGCTCGCATTTGATATAAGCTCACGCAAAAAGATTTCCTTATGGGTATAGATGGAGTTGATCATCATATCCATAAGTTTTTTAGATTCCGATTTAAACTGTTTTGTTCTCACATTAATCACCTATTAAACTTTGCTATATAAAAATTCTGCTTTACCACTCAAAGCAACTGCAAATGCCACGGGTACAAACACACTGTCACCCTTCTTGATTTCAAACTCTTCTTCACCATATCTTAAAATTGCATTTCCTTCAAGGCAAAGAAGTGAAACAAAGCTATCTTCACACTTAATTTCCATATTGCCATCAAGGTCAATGTGTTTTGCGGTAAATAAGTCACAGCTTGCAAGCTTTCTCACCTTTCCGCCTGCAACCTCTGACACTTCACCAACATTACCATAAGGAATTGTTGGCTTCTCACAACGGGTAACATCAATAGCTTTTTCAATGTGAAGTTGACGGGGTTTTCCGTCTGCACCGAGTCTTCCAAAATCATAAACGCGGTATGTGGAATTTGAGTTTTGCTGAACCTCTGCGATAAGTATTCCCGCACCGATAGCGTGAAGTGTGCCTGCGGTGATAAAGAAAACATCGCCCTTATGTACCGGCACAGAATTGCAAACATCGGTAAGAGTGTTATCCTTAATACGGCGCTCAAATTCTTCTTTAGAAATATTTTCGTTGAAGCCGTATATTAACTCTGCACCCTCTTCGCAGTCAACAATATACCACATTTCGGTTTTTCCGAATTCACCCTCGTTTTTAAGGGCATATTCATCATCAGGATGTACCTGAACAGAAAGGCTCTGCTTTGCATCGATAAGCTTAATAAGAATCGGGAAATACGGAAATTCTGCTGCCTTTTCGCCAATAGCCTCTTTTCCCCAAATTTCAAGTGCCTCGGGTAAGGTTTTTCCCGCGAGTTCACCATTTACAACAACGCTTGAACCATCCTTATGGCAGGAAAGCACCCAAGCCTCAGCCGCAATTTCCTTATCGGTTTCGTAACCGAATTCATCTTTTAATTTAGTACCGCCCCAAATGTAATCGGTAACATTAGGTTTTAATAATAAAGGATACATAGTAATCCCCTTTCAAATGATTATATTATGAGATTATTTTACTATAATTTCCACAATTTTTCAAGTGGTTATAAAAAAATTACACCGCACAAAGTACGGTGTAATCTAATATTATTCGTATTCTACAACGTCAACCCATGAAAGCAAGAATTCGCGTTCTTCTTCCTTACCCTTTACCGACTGTGAAGCGGCAACAATGGGAAGCCATTTTTGGATATACTGATGAGCGGTGTCACTCTTTTTACAGAAGATATCCATATACTTTTTAGCAACATCTTCTTTACCCTCAAGGCAGAACAAAAGATAAGTTCTTGCAACATCGGCAGAAGCGTTACCCTGTGTTGCGTGTGCCCAGTCGATAATATAATGTGAACCGTCGTTTGCGATAATTACATTAGAAGGGTCAAAATCACCATGGCAAACCTTTTTATGCTTAGGCATACCTTCAAGGCGGGTATGAAGCTCATAACGGGTTGTAGCATCAAGCTCAGCGGCGCTGATTTTGCTGTTCATCTTATCCTTAAGTTTGTTGAGCATAGGTGCTTTTTGTGAATGAATTTCCATCTGAATATCAACAAACATTTCAAGATATTTATCAAAATTATCGGGGTCTTCTTCCATTAACTGTGCAATAGATTTACCCTCAATAAACTCTTCGATAATAGCCCACTTACCGTCAATCATAACGATTTCGATAATCTTAGGTATATTAAGGTCTGTTTCCTCAATACGAGCCTGATTAAGAGCCTCATTGAGTATTCCTGCCTTTGAATAATTTTCATCAAAAATCTTAATACACTTATCACCGTCTCTATAAACGGTTTTGCCGGGTCTTACTGCAATTACATTATCTAATTTCATAACTTACCCTCCCATAATTATACATCTTTGCGCTCGCCATAATAAGCATTGAGATAAAGCTGCTTCATCTCGCTCATAAGCGGATATCTCGGGTTTGCACCTGTACACTGGTCATCAAATGCTTGCTCTACCATCTCATCAAGAGTACTGAGGAACGCCTCTTCGTCCGGAACATAATCACGGATTGTGTTCTTAATACCAACCTTTGCTTTGAGTTCATCAATGGCTTTAATGAGACTTGCGAGTTTATCATCATCGGTTTTACCTTTAAGACCTAAAGCAGTTGCAATTTCAGCATAGCGCGCCTTGGTATGAGGATGGTCATACTGTGAGAAGGTACCCATCTTAACAGGTGTTTCAGATGCATTAAATCTGATAACCTCATTAATAAGAAGCGCATTAGCAACACCGTGGGGCAAGTGATGGAAAGCACCTAATTTATGAGCCATTGAGTGGCAGATTCCAAGGAATGCATTTGCAAAAGACATACCTGCCATTGTTGCGGCATTTGCCATCTTCTCACGAGCTTCAATATCGGTTTGTCCGTTTTCGTATGCTCTCGGTAAATATTCAAATACAACCTTTAATGACTGAAGCGCCAAGCTATCGGTATAATCGGTTGCAAGCATTGAAGCATAAGCCTCAACTGCGTGGGTTACAGCGTCAATACCTGAAGCCGCGGTAAGTCCTTTTGGTGCTGACATATGGAAATCAGTATCAATAATTGCCATATTGGGAAGTAATTCATAATCAGCAAGAGGATACTTAACGCCTGTGCTTTCATCGGTAATAACTGCAAAAGGTGTAACCTCACTACCTGTACCTGCAGAGGTGGGAATAGCAATAAAGTAAGCCTTTTCACCCATTTTGGGGAATGTGTAAACACGCTTTCTGATATCAATAAAGCGCATTGCCATATCCATAAATTCAACCTCGGGATGCTCATAAAGAACCCACATAATCTTTGCGGCATCCATAGCACTACCGCCACCTAAAGCAATAATGCAGTCAGGCTGGAATGCTATCATCTGCTGTGCTCCTGCCTTCGCACTTGCAAGTGTGGGGTCGGGCTCAACATCAAAGAATGTTGTATGAGCAATGCCCATTTCGTTAAGTTTGTCAGTAATAGGCTTTGTATAACCGTTGCTAAACAAGAAAGAGTCAGTAACAATAAATACTCTCTTCTTATTCATAACATTTTTAAGTTCATCAAGAGCAACGGGCAAACAGCCTTTTTTAATATAAATCTTTTCGGGAGCTCTAAACCAAAGCATATTCTCTCTCCTAAACGCAACAGTTTTAATGTTTAATAAATGTTTAACACCAACATTTTCAGAAACTGAGTTTCCACCCCAAGAGCCGCAGCCCAAGGTGAGCGAAGGAGCTAACTTAAAGTTATAAAGATCACCGATACCGCCGTGAGCGGAAGGTGTATTAACCAAAATACGACAAGCCTTCATACGGTTTGTATATGCTTCAAGCTTGTCTTTTTCGGTGATATCATTAAGATATACAGAAGCGGTATGACCGAAGCCGCCGTCTTCAACGAGGCGCTCTGCCTTATCAAGTGCTTCTTCAAAGGTTTTAGCCTTATACATAGCAAGAACGGGAGAGAGTTTTTCGTGAGCAAACTCTTCAGTTAATTCAACGCTTTCAACCTCACCGATAAGGATTTTGGTCTTTTCAGGAACACTAACACCCGAAAGTTCAGCAATTCTGAATGCAGACTGACCAACAATCTTTGCATTTAAAGCACCGTTTATAATAATTGTTTTTCTAACCTTTTCAGTTTCCTCAGGATTTAAGAAATAACAGCCTCTGTCAGCAAATTCTTTCTTAACTGCCTTATAAACCTTATCAAGAACGATAACCTACTGCTCAGAAGCGCATATCATACCGTTATCAAAGTTTTTAGAATGAATAACGGAGTTAACTGCAAGCAAAATATCTGCAGTATCATCAATAATAGCAGGAGTATTACCGGCGCCAACGCCCAAAGCAGGCTTACCACTTGAATACGCTGCTCTTACCATTCCGGGACCGCCGGTTGCAAGAATTATATCTGCTTCCTTCATAACGGTATTAGTCATATCGAGTGACGGAACATCAATCCAATCAATAATACCCTCAGGAGCACCTGCCGCAACTGCAGCCTCAAGAACTAACTTAGCAGCCGCAATGGTGGAATTCTTAGCACGAGGATGAGGACTTATAATAATACCGTTGCGTGTTTTAAGCGCCAATAAGCACTTAAAAATAGCAGTAGATGTAGGATTTGTGGTAGGAATAACTGCCGCAATAACACCAATAGGTTCAGCTATTTTTCTGATACCATACTGTGTATCCTCTTCAATAACACCACAGGTCTTGGTATTCTTATAAGCATTGTAAATATATTCAGAAGCATAGTGGTTTTTAATAACCTTATCTTCAACAATACCCATACCTGTTTCTTCAACCGCTATTTTAGCAAGACTTATTCTCGCTTTATTTGCAGCAATAGCCGCAGCGGTGAAAATACGGTCTACCTGCTCTTGTGAATAGGTAGCAAACTTAGTTTGAGCCGCTCTTACTCTATCGATAGCGACTTCAAGGGTTTCTACACTGTCAACCAATGGATAATTACCGTTCATGTAATAGTCTCCTTTGAAAATAATCTGATTTTATTACCAATATTAATTTATAAAGACAAAATTTGTGCCTTTTAAAATTATTATAAAAGATTGTTAAAAAAATGTCAAGATTTATTTATTAAAATTAAATTTTTTACAAAAGATTGTTAAAATATTATCAATCTTTCTTGATGGGCAACATTTCTTTAAAAACGCAGGTATGGCGAGGTGTTATAATTCTATCCTCATGAAGCGAGCCGAAATACCAATGCTTATATTCGCAAGATCGACCTATTTCCTCTAAATAACCGTTAAGTTTATTTACTCTGTCACGGTTGCCGTTTCTAAGCAACATTGCACTTTTAACCAGTGAAGGCGGTTCGTGGGTAATAATATAATCTACTTTAAGTCCTGCCTCATCAAGCCTTTTAGCACCTTCCGCCATTTCAAGCGGAGATGGTTCTTCCTCACGCCACCAATTTCCCTGCTCCAAGCGCATATCTTTATCGGTGCTCTCTCCCCCACCGAAAGTGAAAAAGCTATGACCCTCAATTTCGAAAATTTGACCACGCATTAAATGAATCAAATTTCCCTTTATTCTGTGAACCATACCACCATGCCAATAGGTTTCCCTCGCGCGGTTTATAGTATTCATATTATCATGAGTACCATCAACAAAGGCAGTAACAAAACGCCTTGTTGAAAGATAATCAACAACCTGCTTTTCGGTTTTATCACCATTAAAAATATATCCAAAGTCACCGCAAACTATAAGCACGTCACCACTTTTAAGCCGCCTGAAATTTTTATCGTATAGTCTTTCAAGGCTGCCGTGCATATCACCTGTTATGTAAACCGTAATTTTCACCCCATATTTTAAAAATAATTCTTTTATTTTGCTAAAAATTATGTTATATTAGTGTTATATTATAAGTATAACATATTTTTGAGGAGATTTCTATGCCAAAAAAAATATTTTTAATATTTTTAACAATTTTAACAATCGCGCTTTCAATTTTCACTCCATTAACTGCATCGGCTTATGAAGTTACGGAGTTTGAAATATCTGCAAAAGCAGGTATGCTTGTATCGCTTGATACAAACGAAATACTTTTTGAAAAAAATATAGATAATAAGGTTTACCCTGCTTCCATCACAAAAATTATGACTGCGATACTTATACTTGAAAGTGACAAATATGATCCCGAAGCAAAAATTTCAATAAGTAAAGAAATTCTTGATTTGGTGCTCGGCACAGGGCTTTCTGTATCTCTTATGCGTGAGGGCGAAGAATTTACACAATACGATCTGCTTCATCTTGTGTTAGTTTCTTCTTACGGTGATTCAACCTACCTTGCAGCACAATATTACGGCGGCAGTATTGAAAACTTTGTTGCTATGATGAATGCAAAAGCCAAAGAGTTAGGGCTCAATAACACTAACTTCACAAACCCTGTAGGACTTCATGATGATAACCATTACACCACCGTAAGAGATATTTATAAAATGACTTCTTACGCGCTGAAAAATGAAACTTTCCGTGAAGTATGTGATAAACCGAGATATACTTTCAGTACAAATTTCACTCAGAACAGAACTCTTTCAACCACTAACTTCCTTATTGACAACACCACTAACTGTCACTATTCGTTAGCGCACGGTGTGAAAACCGGTTTTACCGATGAAGCAGGCAGATGTCTTGTAAGTGTTGCTTACCCCGAAAACAAGGAATACACTTATTTGTGCATTTTGATGGGTTGTCCCAATAACGGCAAAAGCCAGCAATTTACAGAAAGTGCATCACTTTACCGTTGGGCTTTTAACAATTTTTCATATAAAGAAATTGCGAACTCAAAAGAACCGGTATGCGAAATTCCCGTAAAACTTTCTCTTGATACCGATTTTGTTCCGCTTCATTTCAAAGAGCCGTTTGTGAGCATTCTTCCGAATGAAGCAGATGAATCCACCATTGTTGTTAAAACACTTCTGAATTCCGAGAGTTGTGAAGCCCCCATCAAAAAGGGACAAGTCTTAGGTAAAGCTGAAGTTTACTATGCTGAAAAATTAATCGGCACAGTAGATTTAGTAGCCGGAATGAATGTTAATTCAAGTAAAATTTTAACCGTTTCAAAACATGCAAAATCGTTTTTTACTTCAATCTATATGAAAATATTGCTTATCGTAGTTGCTGCCGCAATCGTTTTATTTATAATACTTTGCATTTATCTTAACTATTCAAAAATCCGTTCAAGAAGAACGAAATATAAACCATATAAATATAGGAGAAATAATAATGATGAAACTTAAAAAAATTTTTAGCATTGTAGTTTGCTTAACTCTCTGCTTTTGTTTTGCGGGTTGTGGCGAAACAGAAAACAATAAGAATGAGGATTATATTTCCTCACCTTCAGTTGAGAGTGTTGGAAGAAAGAACGTTGTTATAACTGTTGAAAATTACGGTGAAATAAAATTGGAACTTTACGGAGATATTGCACCGGTTACTGTTGAAAATTTTGTGAAACTGGCCAAAAGCGGTTTTTATGATGGTCTTACATTCCACAGGATTATCAAAGATTTTATGATTCAAGGCGGAGACCCCGAAGGTACAGGTATGGGTGGCAGTGAACAAACTATTTTCGGAGAATTTTCCGCTAACGGATTCCGAAATAATATTTCCCATGTACGCGGCGTTATTTCTATGGCAAGACTTGGTAATGATACGAATTCCGCCTCATCACAGTTCTTTATAGTTCACAAGGATTCTACTTATCTTGATGGTCAGTATGCCGCTTTCGGCAGAGTAACTGATGGTATTGAGGTAGTTGATAAAATTGCCGAAATCACTTCCGACCCCGAATCAGGTTTCGTTGAAAAACCAAACCAACCTGTTATTACATCAATTAAAATTTTAGATTGATCGGAGGTATTGGTTTTGGAAATACTTCGTTTTTTTGAAAGCATCAGAACTTCTTTCGGTGATGCATTCTTTTCTACTGTAACCTTATTTGGCGAAGAAACTTTGTTTATTGTTCTCGGTATCATCTTCTTTTGGTGTATTGATAAATATGAGGGATATTTTCTCTTATCCATCGGTTTTTTAGGTACCATTTTAAATCAGTTTTTAAAAATCACCTGCCGAATAGCTCGACCTTGGGTTAAAGATAAAAATTTCACAATTGTAGAATCAGCAAGAGGCGCCGCAACGGGTTATTCTTTCCCAAGCGGTCACACACAGTCTTCGGTTGGAATTTTCGGAGGTATTGCAAGGTGGCACAGCAATAAAATTCTAAGAATTATTTGCATCAGCCTTGCGATTTTAGTACCAATTTCAAGGCTTTATTTGGGTGTACATACCCCGCTTGACGTTGGTGTTTCTGTAATATTGGCTTTGATTTTAATATTTGCGCTTTATCCGCTTGTACGAAAAGCGATGGAAAAACCCGCAACACTTCGCATTTTGTTTACTGTTTTAACCGTGTTATCACTTGCTTATCTTCTCTATGTGAATTTCTATAACTTCCCTGCTAACATTGATAAACACAATTACGAAAGTGCTCTTGAAAACGGTTTTAAAATGTTCGGTTGCACTTTGGCAATATGGCTTTCCTTTGAAGTTGATGTACGATTTACACACTTTGATACCAAAGCAACCCTCCCCGCTCAGATTTTAAAATTAGTTTTAGGTTTGATTCCCGTGTTACTTATTAAAAGCTTCTTGAAAGCACCGCTTGTGTCTTTAATCGGTCATGAATTTATTGCAGACGGTGTGCGCTATTTCCTTTTAGCCGCCTTTGCAGGTTGTATCTGGCCTATGACATTCAAATGGTTTTCCGGGTTGTTTGTTAAAAAAACAGATTAAAAAGTTTAATTCGCCATAAAATAATAGGCAGAAATGGAAAATTCCATTTCTGCCTTAATTTATTTATATCTGCTATTTTTAAAATATCTTATGTATATATCGGGGTCAGTATTAACAAGCACTGTTTCTTTGCCTATAACAGAGATTTCGCTCCAAGGAATAACAATATCCTCATCCTTACCCAAAAGTCCTAATAGCCTGAATTTGCCATTTATAACAATAGCCTTTAAATTACCGCCCGAGGTATCTATTTCAACATCCGAAACATAACCTAAAACACAACCGTTTTTAACACAAACAACCTGCTTATTCCTAAAATCAGACACTCTGCAATACATATAATCACCGATTAAAATATATGCAAAGCCCGGTTTTTTTATTAATCGTTAAAAACTAATTCCTCGTCATCGTCGTCTTTTTCATCAGCGAGAGTTTCAGCAGAGGATTCTTCCTCTTCTTCCTCTTCCTCTACCTCTTCTTCGTCTTCATCTTCTTCAATTTCAAGACCTAAAGCGCGACGCTTTTCGATATCCTCAAAAGGATGCTCTTTATAATAAGGGTCGATTATATATTTTTTAATGGTTGGGAATGTAAAAAATTGAGTTAGCAAATACTTAAAAGTTGGGAAAGTAAGCACATAAATAGTAAGTAAAATAACGATTGATGCAAAAAACGCCTTAGCCGAAACATTAAAAGTTATTACAAGAACCAAAACATAAATCGCATGAACAACGAGCAAAATAAATAAACACAAAGCGTTCTTAAAAAGGTTTATTATTGCAAATTTGTAACTGTTTTTATAAAGTTGTTTTAAAGAAAACTTAAAAGTAATCATCATGGTCCAAATATACATATCCATCATTGAGAACATAAACAGTATTGCAAAGCAAATACCAAGACCAACCGCTGACAATGTACCTTTTGAAACGAAATAAAAATATGTTGCAAACAAAACCAAAGCATAAACTATGGTATTTATAATACCGGCCGCAAGGGCTTGCTTCCAATTCTTCTTGATGGTTTCAAAAAAGTCACTAAGACCGAAAGAATGCTTATCGCGAGCAATGTTACGAGAAATATTAGTAATACCGACTGCCGCAAAACCGCCAGTAACCAAAGGTAACATTAATACAGAAAACACAAAATTTATGTTTAAGAATTTCCAAAAATTACGGAAATATGTTTCAATAAAAATTATGGTAGGTCGCTTTTTAGGGGCATCCTTTTCAATACCGGGACCTTCCTTTTCAAAGTTAAAAAAACCAAATATACCAGCCATGTGGGTTTCACCTAATCCTATTAATTTTTCTTAAATAATATTTTTTCACCAACGGAAATATTTTTATATCCGCAAATATACGAAATATGTGTAATTAACGGAACAATCAAATGAGTTGCAAGCAAAGCCGCAAAACACCAAATCGGAAGTAGATTAAGTTTAAACTCAGCACCGCAAATCAGTTCGTTCAAACCATAAAAACTATAATTGCATATTTTGTAAATAGCCATTAACAACACGTTTTCGGAGCCGCTTGCCGCAAACAAGCATACCACAAACAACATTGAAGGAACAACCGCAAAAATTCCAATTTTGAAGCCCTTATATTTATCTTCATTTTTATTTTTTATTTTAACAAGGTTAGAGTCTTTTAGACCGATTTTCCAAACAGTGTTATAGATAAATAAGCCTAAAAGCGCAAAGCAAAGAATCTGCGAAACAGTTGCAGATACTATTTTACCTGTATTGGAAATATCTTTAAGCGGATCCTTAGTAATCTCATAACCCTTTTCTTCGTATCCTGCAAGCTCGGTATCCTCACCGTTCTTATAATAGTGATGGTACAAAAACTTTGATTTTTCCTCACCTTTTTCATCTGTAACAGTTCCGATAGCGGTATATCCCACCTCTTCAGAGAAAAAACTGGTTGCCAAAATATTAATTGAAGCCACTATTATGAAACACATAATATTAACCACAACTAATCTAAAAAACAAAGAACCTGAAAGTTTTAAAATTTCCTTCATTTTATCACCCGATAATCCTTAATATTACACTAGTAATATTCATTATAGCCCACAAACATAGAAAATGCAAGGGATAAAATATAACCCCCTGCATTTTTTATACTTTATTCACATATTAACGGCTTAAAATCATAATAGATGCGGTTACCACCGCCATTAACACTCCTGAAATGCATAGAACACGCTTTTTCCTCAACTTATATCTTCTTCTAAGACTATTTTTCGGATGCGGTGAATCAAAATTAAAAGAAAAAGAACTCGCTGCTTTTCTTAACTGTTTTGCACTTAAATTACAATATTCGGGAGTCACATAGAACACTATTTTTTCAAACAATTTGCTCCCTGTATTGTTAACCTCGATAACCGTTTTATTTACACCTTTTACCATAATTTTGCCCCTTTTAAGTTTTCTGAAAATAGTGTTGGCAAAGAAAGGAAAAGTTATTCAGTTTACATAAAAATGTGGATAACTCGGTGGAAAAGTGGAA
>JAZTXU010000216.1:0-7758 GCA_045636565.1 Acutalibacteraceae bacterium | reverse complement strand
ATTTCTCGACATTGCCGATAAAAATCGGCTCTATGTTGCAAAAAACGTCTGAAAACGTTATTTTGCAACTTCGATATCATTTCAATGAATATGTTCAATTACCAACGGTAATTGTTTGCGAATTCTTTGAATTCGCAGTCGAAATAAGGCTTTGCCCTATTTCGACATCCGCATAGTCATTATAAAGGTTGTTTTGATATATCATTAGGTTTTCTTGGATATTTTGGCGGTGTTTGAGATATTTTTTTGTATAAAACAAAGGCGCGTTGTTCTTCACCTGTTAAGGTTTCACATATAATTTCGGGTTTATTAAGACCTAAAATCTTCTCGGCATTACCGCAAAGCGCCGCCTCATCACCGGCAGACGGGCCTTTCATCGAAATGAACATTCCGCCTTTTTTAACAAGCGGAGTGCAGTATTCAAGCAAAACCTGCAAATTCGCAACCGCACGTGCAGTTGCAATATCGTAACTTTCGCGGTGTGCCTTTGATTTTCCCGCCTCTTCAGCGCGCATATGTACCGTTTTTATCTTTTCAAGCCCTAATTTTTCAATAACATCATTCAAAAAAACAAGGCGTTTATTAAGGCTGTCAAGTAGAGTGATTTCAAGGTCGGGACGCACTATTTTAAGCACCATACCGGGGAAACCCGCTCCCGTGCCCACATCAATTAAAGACGCTCCTTTTTCGGGATTATAATGCTTTAAAAACAAAATGCAATCGTAAAAATGCTTATATAAAACCGCCTTGGGCTCGGTTATGGCTGTGAGGTTCACTTTCTCATTCCATTCGAGCAGTAAATTGCCGTAAAGGTTTAATTTTTCGGCGATTTCTTGGTTTATTTCCACCCCAAATTCGGCACAAAGAGGAGCGATTTTTTCAATCTCAAAATTAATCATTAAGGTAAGCCTCCAGCCTGTAAATCGGTTGACCCAAAGATGCAAAACGGTGCTCATACTCGGTTTCAATGTTGCCCTCAAAATCACTGTTGTGAAGGTCGAGCGATACATTTTTAAGCGCAAATCCCGAGTTTGTAAACTCCTCAATTGAAAACTCAAAAAAGTGCATATTATCAGTCTTTTGGTGAATTTCCGCGCCCTTTTTGAGGATTCTTTTATAGATTTCAAGAAAATTTCGGTGGGTTAAGCGGTGCGAAGCATACGCCTTTTTTGGGAACGGACAGGAAAAATTAAGGAAAAGCCGTTCGATGCTTTCGGGTTTTATGTACTTTTCGGTATATTCGGCAGAGGATTTAATAAATTTAACATTACTGAGTCCCATTTCCTTTGCCATTTCACAAGCGGCAACAATAACATTTGCGCTTTTTTCCACCGCAATAAGGTTAATTTCGGGGTGATTTTTTGCATATTCGCAAGAGAATTTACCCTTTCCGCAACCGATTTCAAGAAAAAGCGGCTTTTCGCTTTTGAACCAAGCAGAAAAGTTGATATACTCTTTTTCGTTGGCGGCGGTGGTGAAATTGCGCTCGGAAAGTTCAATTTCGCTTACAAAAAGGTAGTCCGAAACGGCTTCAAGTCGCTCGGCTAAATTTTTCTTTTTTCTCATTCTCATAGCATTTTTTCCATTCTATTTGTAAAGATTTAACACTTCTTCGGCGCGTTCAGATACCTTTTCTTGCAAACTTTCGGGTTTTACCACCTTAAGTTTTGCGCCGTAACTTATAATCCATGAAACCAAAGCATCCGACATTGCCGCTTTTACGGTGAAATTAAAACTGTTCGCGGTTTTGTTTTTGATAAAAATACCCTCACCGAAACGGTCAAAAACCTGCTCGGCAATTTTTATATCACAACAAAGTTCAATTTTTTGCATTTCGCCCGAATGCATACCGAAAAGTTTTGCGGTGTAATCCGCAATATCAAAAACATCGGTGTATTCACTCACCTCGCTAAAATGGCGGGCGGCGGTTTTTGTGATTTTAACATCGGTCATTCGGTCAACACGAAGATGCAGCAGATTATCATACTTTCCGTAATTGCAAATAAGGTAATAATAATCATCCTGCCAGGTAAGAGCATACGGATTAACCGCCATCTCACGGGTTTTGTGGGAAATTTCACGCGAATCGTTAAGCACGCGCGAGGAATAACTGAATTTAATTTGTTTTCGCTGCTCAATAGCCTCACTTATGCTGCTTATATTATAATAAATTGCCTCATTTGAGCATTTATCATCGGCAGAAAAGAACACTCGGGTTTTGTTGCGCTTTGCCTCGTGCACGCTTAACATATCTTCGAGTTTAGAAATTAATTCGCGGCTTTTTTTAGCACTTATAAACTTTGCAGAGCGCACCGCATCACAAAGCAGATAAATTTCGGGGAGTTCAAATACCCTTTCTCCTATAAACCAACCTTTTTTGGGGGTGCCTGTTTTTATAATATCCACCCCGTACATTTCGAGCGCTTCAATATCTTTATAAATCGCCTTGCGCTCGGCGGCAATACCGTATTCCGCTAATTTTTCAATAATATAGGCGGCATCTAAAGGATGTGCTTCGTCACTGTATTTTTTTAAAATATCAAGTTCATATATGAGTTTTAATTTATTGTTCTGACCCATAAAACAAAGCACACTCCTCACAGAATTCATCATAAGTGAAAAGATTATTGAGAACATCAAGCATTGCACTTGATGATAAGTTTTCGGGAAGATTTAAATTTCTAAGCAGCGATTTTCGCTTTTCGCTGCTGTTCTCATTCCCCGAAAGACTAAGTAAAAACATATCATTTTTGGTGATTTTTCGGCTAGGAATGGCTGTTTTGGTGCCAAAAACACCGCTTCTTTCAAGGCTTTTTAAAATCACATCGCCATTCATACCCTCAACCCCCAAAAGCCCTTCTTTTGAGGGGACAGATTTCCGCTTTTCCTTACCTTTAAGGCAAGGAACATACACATTTATAATTTCTGCCTCGCCCACAATTTTCTTTATATACGAACGGATAAGCGCACCGGCAGAGTCAGAATCGGTCATAATAATAATTCCGTTTTTCTCTGCCACTTTTCTTATCATAGCGCACTTTTCTGCATCCTTAAAAATCCTGAACCCATCAGTTGCGATAATAAGAGTATCAATAACATTTTCAAGGGTGATTTTATCATATTTCCCTTCAACTATAACAGGTCTGTCAAGGCGTATCAACCGACTCACCCTTTACTATTATATAAATAAGCCGAATTATAAGTTGTTCCAAAATAATTCTTTCATCTGCGCCGAAGGATTTAAGGCTTTTATCTGCCTCAATCAAGGCGTTAAGGCTAAGGTCTAACTTTTTACGGTCAAATTTGCGAAGATTAGTTTCTGCCTTTTCAAGCAGGAATGCTCTGTTTTTATAAGAAAACTGTTCCGAAACCTCACTTATTTTAACCGACTGACTTTTCCCCGCAAAAACGCGGAACATATCAACATAAACCGAGGAGATTGTGTGGAGAATTATCATCGGTTCAACCCTTGTGAAGAAAAGTTCATCCAAAATTTTAAGAGATGCGGAAACATCACAATCCATAATGAACTTTGAGAGATTAAAAACCGATGCTTCAACCGTTTTAATGCAAACCTTTTCAACCGTTTCCTTGGTGATTGTACCGCTTTTTACATAATTGCAGAGTTTTTCAAGTTCATTTTTAAGAAGATTTATATCCTCCCCCGCGGTTTCAATTAAAAACCTTGCGGCAGAGGAATCGAATTTAAGACCGCGCTTTGCCGCACCGTCACAAAGCATTTTTGCAAGTTCGGGGGCCTTGCGGTGGTCAAGTTTAGCGGCAATACCGCCGTTTTTCTCAGCCGCGGTCATAATCCGTTTGAATTTGGCACTTTTTTTACTGTCAAAATCCACACTGTCGAATCTTAGCACCAGTGTGGTTTCCTGCGAAGTTTCTTCTAAAAGAGTGCAAAGACGGTCAAGTTCGGTTTTGGAGCATTTTTCAAAATCAAAATCGTAAAGTTCAATGAACTTTTTATCTCCCATAAAGGGCAACTGCAACGCCGCATCGTAAACATCCTGCAAATCACAGCCCGAATCAAATTTTGCACAGTTGAAAACATCATCGGGTTCGGTTATGAGTTTTAAAATTTTATCACTGTAATTCTTTTTTAAATACCCATCCTCACCGAAAAGAATATAAACAGGCAGCAATTTATCTGCCGATATATTCTTTTTTAAAACGTCTTCAAAAACTATCGCCACTTTCGCCGCCTGCCTTTTTCATAAATTTTTTTATTAACCAGATAATTTGATTTTATCATATCCATTCTTTTTTTACAAGTAAGCAATGCATAAAAAATTAATATTATGATTAAAACCGCAAGAATAGCACTCCAACGCGGCATTCTTACGGTGGAAAAGGGCAGTGAACCGAAATAATTTATCACATAATTTATGTAAGACGTTAAGATATCGCAAAAACCGAACATCAAAGAAGAAAACGCAGGGAAAAACAAATTTAAAATAAGGGCTATCATCGCAACGCTTAAGGTAAGCGTTACGGCATAAGATATAAGCAGATTCGTGATAACCGATACTACCGACACATACCCGAAAGTGTAAATTGAAACAGGCAAGGTTAAAAGCGTGGCAGAAAGGGTTATTATCACCGCGCTAAAAATGGTTAATTTTATTTTAGATTTTATAATTCGGCGGTTTTCCAAATATTCGGTTATGGGAAGCGCCACCGCAAGTATTCCGAAGGTGGAAAGCACCGATAACTGAAAAGCCACGCTTAAAACTGCAAAAGGGGAGAAAATAAGCACCGCCACAACCGCCGCACCGAGCGAATTTGCCGAATCATTATCTCTGTTTATAATAAAAGAGATGGCTAAAAATGCGTAGGTTATGCCCGCCCTTAATATTGACATTGTAAATCCGCAAAGGGTAATCAAAGTCAAAACCACCGCCGCCATAACAAAGGCTTTAAGGTGACGGTTTGCGACAAATTTCCCGATTATTTTAAGGCAAAGTATCACAAGAATTGACAGGTGCATTCCCGAAACCACCATAACATGGCTTACTCCCGCACATTTCACATTACTGTAAAATTCATCGGTGAAATAACTTCTGTCACCAAAAGTAAGGGCTGCCATTGTGGAAGCGTTTTCATATTCCATATTTGAAAACAGGGTGTTTCTTATATAATGTCTTACATTTTCCACACCTCGCAGTACGAAATCCTCTTTTCCCTCTATTATTTCTATATTATATACATTTGCCGAGATATAAACACCTTCGCCGTAATAATAGGATTTACTTGTGCGGTTTTCAAATTTTCCAAATTTAAAATCCGCCTTTATTCTTTGCCCTGCATGGAGTTTTTTATTGTAATAAACAGCGGAAATCTTCATATCGGGCAGATTTTCATCCTTCACAATTTCCATTATAGCAGCAGAATAATTTTTCTCTTCATTTGTAACATTTAAAACCACCGCTTCGGCGGTGAAACGGCTTTTATCGAGAGTGTTTATATTTTCTGATTTAACATACTCTGAAGCCAGACTTAAAATCATCACAAACGCCATAACAAGAGCGACCAATATTTGCGGTTTTATACCTTTGTATATAAATATACCAAGAAAAATGGCATAAAAAATTCCGAAAGCAGTAAAAACCGCTCCCGAATAGAAGATTGTCACACAAAACGTAACACATATTATGGCGCTTAAAAGCATTGGTCTTTTGAAAATATAATCCCTCATCCAAAACCTCGGCAAAAAAATAATTTACAAATCGGTTTATTTAGTGTATATTATATATGTAAGATTTTGAAATAAGGTGAGTTTTATGGATAAAATTAAATCTATTAAAATTTCAATAAGAGTTACCACCGTTTTTATGGTTTTACTGCTTATTTTTGTGATAGCACTTCCGTGGATGATTTCCTGGTATGTTGAAACAATGGGACGCTCCCAAACACTTGCGGCAACAGTGCTTATAACCTGTTACCCTTGTGCGCCGTTTGCCGGAGCCGCTTTGCTTTTTTTAAGAAAATTGCTCAAAAATGTGCTTACTATCGGTCTTTTAAACGAAAAGAATTTTTCATTGCTTAAAAAAATAACGGTTTGCTGCATAATAATTTCTGCAGTAACCTTTATTGCCGGTAAGTTTTATATGCCTTTCTTTATTGTGAGCGCAACCTTTATTTTTTTAGCATTGCTTCTTTTCGGGTTGAGAGCCGCCCTTTATGTAACAGTTGGCGAACATAAAACCGCCGAAGAATCCCCAGAAGATTCTGAAACCCCCTGAGTTCAGCAAAATTGATGTTGTAATAAACCAACAATATCGGTAATTACCTTGTATTCCTTTTCAGGTAATTCCGATATTGTTTTTATTATACCCTGCAATTCTTCTTTACTTTTTTTGCCCAACATAACATAATCGGCAGTTGTTTCAAGCGCAACGCAAATTTTGGCAATATTTTCAGGTCTTGCCGCCTTTTTCCCACATTCTATGTTTGAAACCGTTTGAAGTGAAATCCCCACAATTTCAGCAAGTTTTTCCTGAGTAAGATTCTTTTCTTTGCGTTTTTGAGATATCCTCTCACCCATTTCAACCAGATAATTCGTTTCACCCATAAAAAATTCTCCCTAATCAAAAATAGTTTATAATCTTACATATATTATAACTATATTTTAAATTATAGGTGAAATTATAAAATAAGTACATTTACATTTGTTATATTTTGCAAACTAATTATAACAGTAGTTATAATTGTGTGAAAAATTTTTTAAAACTTTTTGTTTATTTTTCAAAAAAATTGATGAATTTTAGTTTGTAGGCGTGCCGCCGCGGTTAACCCGTGGCGGTTCCGTTTTTTTACCAAACCATTACCCACAACGGCAGGTTGTTTTTTAGTTCACATTTATTTCCCGCCGCGCAGTTTATTAATTTTATCTCTGAGGAATGCGGCGTGCTCAAATTCAAGAATTTTAGCCGCCTGCTTCATTTCATTTGTCAGGCGCTTGATTTCTGCCTCGCGCTCAACCCTTGACATTTTAGAAACAGGCTTTTCTTCCTTGGGTTTAGAGCCTATTTCGATTATATCGCGAACATCCTTAATAATGGTTTTAGGCGCAATTCCGTGTTCGGCGTTATATTTTTGCTGAATACTGCGGCGGCGCTCGGTT
Source organism: Acutalibacteraceae bacterium (assembly GCA_045636565.1). Classification (GTDB taxonomy): domain Bacteria; phylum Bacillota; class Clostridia; order Oscillospirales; family Acutalibacteraceae; genus UBA737. The sequence continues at coordinate 623 of JAZTXU010000216.1, read as the reverse complement.
TCGAAAATAGCGCGCTCCATAGACTTTGTTACGCTATCGGCATACATAATAACCGTACCCTCGGCATTTCGCGCCGCTCTGCCTATGGTTTGCACAAGTGAGGTTTCGCTTCGAAGGAAACCTTCCTTGTCAGCATCAAGAATCGCCACCAAAGAAACCTCGGGGATATCAAGACCCTCTCTGAGGAGGTTAATTCCCACAAGCACATCGAACTCACCGAGGCGCAAATCACGGATTATTTCCATTCGCTCAATAGTGTCAATATCGTAATGCATATACCGAACCTTGATATCAAGATTTTCGAGATATTCGGTAAGGTCTTCTGCCATTTTCTTGGTGAGGGTGGTTATAAGCACGCGCTCGCGTCTTGCGGTGCGCTCGTTTATTTCGCTCACCAAATCATCAATCTGCCCTTCAGACGGACGAACAGAAATTTCGGGGTCTAAAAGTCCCGTAGGTCGAATAACCTGCTCAACAATCTGTGCCGAATGGTCTTTTTCAAAGTCGGCAGGGGTGGCAGATACAAAAATCGCCTGATTTACATGGCTGTAAAACTCCTCAAAATTAAGGGGGCGGTTATCAAAAGCAGAGGGCAAGCGGAAACCGTACTGCACAAGGTTTTC
>JAZTXU010000215.1:0-4447 GCA_045636565.1 Acutalibacteraceae bacterium | reverse complement strand
CAATTCCGAAAACTATATGACCGTCACGAAGGAAACGTTCGGCAACTGCTTTTCCGATTCCTTGTGAAGTTCCGGTGATTAATATTTTCATTATAATTTTCCTCCGTTGATAAATGTGATGTATTCCTGTCCAACGTTATGTTTTCTCCATTCTGTCACAATACGGTAACCAAAGGGAGAGAAGATGACCTCCATAATCAATTCTGCCACCGCACCGGTCAACGCACATGTTATGCACTGTATTACCGTCCAATGAAAACCATCCCAGAAAATAGGGGCAAAGAAAACAAACACTATAACAGAAAAAATCAGGTTATCAAGAAACTGACCGATGAAAGTAGAAACATAAGTCTGAGTGGCATAAGCGAGTTTGCCGTGAGGGTTCTTGTGAAAGGATTTTCCTATAATCCAATTTAAAAAATTGTTGATTACTGCCGAAATTAAAAATGCAATCGTGCTTCCTAAGAGGATGAACCATGTTCCGCCCAGTAATTCGTTAAGTGCGGTGTAATCGGTTGAGTTTGATGGAATTATACTGGCAACATAAAAAATAAAGCAAGTCAACACATTAATAGCAGAGGCGAGAAGGGCAATTTTGTTAGAAGCCTTTGGGCCAAAATATTTTGTTATAATATCCATGCACATAAAAGAAAGCCAAGAAATCAATATCCCCCCATCCAATGCAATCCAGTTTGTTTGAACTAGTGTTTTGTTGGCGAGCAAATTCATACAGATAACGCTAACAACAAACAGTGATACAACTGTTGACGGGATGCATCGGAGGAGTATTTTTGTTTCTTCTTTTTCGTGTTTCAGCCATGTGCCAAGGGATGTGATTAGCCGAAGATTCGGCTTGTTTGAGTCTTTCATAGTTTTCTCCATTAAATGATGTATGAATTAAACCAAGCACTACACGCTTATAATGACTATGTGGATGTCGAAATAGGTCAAAGCCTTATTTCGACTGCGAATACTTTGAATTCGCAAACAACTACCGTTGGTAATTGAACATGTTCATTATAAAAGAAAACGGCCTTGCAAAACGCAAGGCCCCCATACCCATTTTATGAATAAGTAGTCCTGGTTTTGTTTAATGACAGGATGGTACAAGCGAACTGTCAACGTAATAATTATATAGCAATTAAATGAAAAAAGCAAGATGTAATAGCACAATAAAAAACATATCGTTATCTTGCACGGGGTTATCAAAAAAGTGTTGCCGAATAAAAAGAAGGAACCGCACGGCTCCTTCAACTGTTTGGTGGAGGTGAGGAGAATCGAACTCCTGTCCGAAAATCTATTCATATCGGCGTCTCCGAGCGCAGACGCTTATTTACATTCCCTCATAAGAACGCCAAACGTCAGGCTTTCTTGCTTGGTAGCTCCAACTGCGTGATAGGGGCAGGAGCACGCTCCTATTCACGTTCACCGCTAAAATGACACCCTTGCAAGACCGCGGTAGTTCTTGGTCGGATGAGCCGCCTGTAATTAGGCAGCTAAAGCAACTTTATTGTTGTTAGTTAATTTTTTATGCGGATTTTTAAGCGGTCCCGCACCGCTGCTCGCTTCCAATACTTCAAAATCCCCGTCGAAACCTTTACACCCCCGTGTTTTGAGGTAATAGTGAAGAGGTAATAGTGAAGAGGTATGGTGTGCTTCGCACGAATATAAATATTTTCGATACATCAATTAAAATATCTGATATATCAAACCTGTATATTCGTCGCAGACACATTTTTTATTTATTATTTATTCTTTAATATTACCGATTTTGTTCCTTTAATGCGCGGTCAATCTGTCTGTTGGCATCACGTTTTGCGGCAACCTCGCGTTTATCGTGCAGTTTTTTACCCTTGCAAAGACCTAATTGCACCTTAACAAGAGAACCCTTGAAATAAAGTGACAACGGAATTAGTGCAAGACCCTCTTGCTTTACTGCACCGAAAAGCCGCATTATTTCGCGCTTATGCAGTAACAGTTTACGGTTACGGTCAGGTTGTTTATTAAAGATATTGCCGTGATCATAAGGGCTTATGTGCATCTGTTTTATAATCATTTCGCCGTTATCAACACTGCACCATGCGTCTTTAAGATTCACTCCGCCGGCGCGTATAGATTTAACCTCTGTGCCCGAAAGGGAAATTCCCGCTTCAAAGCTTTCGATAACAAAATATTCGTGATATGCCTTTTTGTTAGTGGCAATGGTTTTTGTGTTTTCCACGGAAATCCTCCTTTCAGAAAAGGTCGAAAAATGTCATTTTCTCTTTAAATGACAAACGCCCTAACAGCCGAAACTGTAAGGCGCTTGCTAAATGTTTTGCTTTATGTAGGGATTAACCCTCAGAGATAGCATCTACAGGGCAACCTGCAGCACAAGCACCGCAATCAATGCACTTGTCAGCATCGATAACGAATTGAGTATCGCCTTCTACGATAGCTTCGCAGGGACAACCTGCAGCACAAGCACCGCAGCTGATGCAAGCGTCAGAAATTTTGTAAGCCATTCAAATACACCTCCAATAGCTTTTTACTTATTAATTGTAACACATTTCTCGCAAAAATCAAGAAAAATATTTCGAAAAACTTCAAATGGTAAAATATAACGAATACCATGCTGATTATATAATGGTATTTTTACAATTTGCCGAGATTTTAAATTTGAAATATTTATAATCACATTGGCTAAAGGCTTTCTGAAGTTTATTTAAGTGTATAACATATATGCATTACTTTCACGGATAAGTTTACTTTTGCCATTTAAACCTAATGGTTGATTTTACTGTAAATTCAATGCCGATAACAGTTATTCCGGGAATATCATCGGTTTTGTATCATTTTATTTTGCGAGTCCTATGAAATCTTCAATATTCTGAGAATCAAGTGCCATATCGCCATATACATTTTCTATTATTAAATTGCTAACGGTGGCACCGTTTTCCACACCGAACAAATCGGTCATTTTACCACAGGGGGTGCGATGGATATTTTTGAGTTTTAAACCGCTGACCTTTGTTTCAGTTTGGAAATAGAAAAGCGGATATTGAATATCCCTGAACCAAGGAATAATATCTGATTTTGTAAATTCGCAGTCGCGAATTGTAATATTTTCAAATCTACCGTTAATTCCATTGCCCATTTTGAAATATTTGGTAAAGCCTATGCAGTATGTAAAATAACTTCCTCTTACATTGGAAATGGTGATATTTTTAACTGTATGACCTGCGGAGAGCAAGCGCACCGCACTATGTGCGTGTCGTGCGTATAAATCATCAATCACAATATTGTAAATATCGCCACGGAGCAATTCATCTGCATTAAGAGCTACCATATCATCGTAAACTGTACCTTTGAGATGACAGATTTCACCGTCGTGACAGCCACCCTCTAAATGAATACCATCCATATTGGCAGGCAGGGGATTACCGTCATTAAAATCGAAGGTGATATTTTTAATTTGGAAATTACTGCAACGCCCCATTGCAACACAGTAGGTAACAGGGTCAACAAAGGTTATGTTAAGCAGAGCCAAGCCATTAATGTTCTCTAAAACCATACCGAAAAGATGATCATTAGGGAATGTGTTGCGGGTGTTTCCCTCTTCGCTGCAGGTGCCTGCATAATCGGGAGGGTTTGTATGTATGCTTTCGCCCTTGAATTCTTGGCGTTTCACACAAATGTTGCCCCTTTGCCCCATATTATTAATATCCCAAATACCGCCGATAACAGCGATGTTTTCAGCGCCAACTTCTCCTCCTATGTTGCGAAGCATTGGTACATTAGCGTTGTCGGCAAGTCTTATTTTAGCTTTTTCGGGCAACACTAATGTTTGGTTACTATGAATATACAGGGTTTCGCTTATAGTGTAATGATTTTCGGGGTTTGGCAAATAAATAATACGGTCGCCGCTATCTAACATTTGCTGAATGGCAGCCGCATCATCGTGAATACCGTCACCGTAAAGCTTATAGTCTAAATTTTGTTCCATGATTTTTCTCCTTTTATATTTCAAATGAATTATAAATTTCACCGTTTTCAAGATTCTTCCAATTAAAAACGCCGTTTTCAAGCACAATATAGCTATGTGGTGAGTTTTCTTTAGGAATAGAAACCGAGCCACAGTTCATAAAAACAAAGTCTCCAGATTCTTTGCAAACAGGTATATGAGTATGTCCGTTGATTAATACATCACCTTTTTGTAGAGGTGGGAGCTTATCGGGGTTATAGATATGTCCGTGCGAAGCATACATAATGCGGTCACCTATAGGTAGGATGCAATAATCTGCTAAAATGGGGAATGGAAGCACCATTTGGTCAACCTCGGTATCACAGTTACCTCTTACACAAAAGATTTTATCCTTTATTTCGCTAAGCATAGCGATAACCTCTTTTGGTGCATAATCCTTTGGTAAATCGTTACGGGGGCCGTGATATAATATATCGCCGAGAA
>JAZTXU010000214.1:0-1790 GCA_045636565.1 Acutalibacteraceae bacterium | reverse complement strand
TATTTTTTGGTAAAAAACATCCTTATTTATTACAAAAATGTAATTAAAATTACAGACTTGTTATTTGAAAATGTTTAAGCTTTATTATATATTGTAATTAGAAAATAAAGGAGGGTTCAAAATGAAAAAATTCTTAATTTTACTCTTAGCAACATTATTTTTACTAACCACTGCGTGTACATCAAAAATCAATGAAAAAGAATCTGCACAAACACTTTCGAAAGATGAAGTAAAAGAATTGTTCGAGCCGTTGCTTTCAAAAGCGGTTGAAGTGGAGCAAACCATACTTAACAGCTGTTTAGATGAGGCTTTATTGAATAAGGAATCGTACATTAATACTAAAGATGACTGTTATTATCTTGTAGAGAGTGATAACCTCAAAAATCTTGATGATGTTTGGGAATTAGCTTATTCTGCCTACACTAAGGAAGCTGCAAAACGAATATTCACTAATCGCTTAGACCCAAATGGTGAAATACCCAGATTTATTGAAGAAGAAGGAAAACTTTACTATAACGTAGCAGGTCACGGATATGTGGTTACATATCCTATTGATACACTCGAAATTATTGAACAAACAAAGGACAAAATTGTAGTACACATAGATTATTGCAATTATGATTACGAGCCTGAAAAAAGCGTATATGTAATGTGTAAAACCGATGAAGGTTGGCGAATAGACAACTCGGAAAGCGAATCGTTGGGAAAGCTCAGAGAACAATATTTGAAATGATTTAATGCTTTATTGTGCGCTATTTAATAAAAACAAAAGGATTGAATTTATGAAAAAAATCTTATCATTATTTCTTGTTTTGGTATTGATATTTTCATTCTCTGCTTGTAATGATAAACCTACAAAAACAAATACCGAAGCTACAAAAAATAATACTACTGAAAATTCGGTAGAAAAAATTTATGATGATTTTATAGAAGGAAAGACCACTGCGGTACATGCTGACGGATCAAATATTAATATTGATTATCTGTTCGAATCATCTCACGAGGGTACACTAAAATATGCTCTGTTTGACCGTAACGGAGATTCTGTTCCCGAGTTATGCTTTAACAATGAAATGTATATTACTACATTTTGGGTATCAGATGGAACACTCAAGCTTTGGCATGAAGAGAATTTTAACAGCAAAATATTGAGTAACGGTAATTGCTTAGAAACGCATCACGGCGGTGCACCCAATCATGCTGATTACAGTTACATTATTTATTCCTATTCAGGTGAGGTTGTAAGTAGTTTTTGTTTATCGGTACTTACAAAAAACGGCATTGATGTTTTAGAAAATATATATACTCAAACCACAAATATTTTTAGCAAGAGTACTGAAGTAATTGGAAATACCATAGAAATTACAAAGGAGCAATTTGATACGGCGCTGGCTTCAATTGAAGCAATAGGCGAATCCGAAGTTTCTTGGATAACAGTTTGATCACAACGACAAAAAACGGTGGAAGAAAAATCTTCCACCGTTTTCAATTTCCTATTCCTCTGCGCTATCTGCCGCTTTTTGAAGCTTAAGCGCTGTTCTTGTTGATTTTATAACTTCCTCTGTAAGGCTGTTATCATCAAGAGTGACAGCATTTACGAAATTAGTCAGATAATCGCTGTCGTTATTAATTCCATCGATTCTTTGAGGTTCTGTAACACCCTCTTCATAAACGGTAACCATTGGGTCATTAAGACTCACGGTCATCATACCCTTTTCGCACCAGAATCTGAACTCCCAATAGGTGGGAAGTGAAAATACCTGTGAAGGAGCGGAATAAGAAACATCCGC
>JAZTXU010000213.1:0-9726 GCA_045636565.1 Acutalibacteraceae bacterium | reverse complement strand
GGTCGCGTTTTTTTATTTAACAATAAACCTGTGGAAGAATACGACCCCGACTTCGACTATTACACAGAAGCCAGAAAGCGTATTTTTGATGAAATTGAGGATTATAATGAGTTTGCCAAATTTCCTCAGGTTGTTGGTGACTTTTTGTATTGCGGCGGTCACATGAGTTGGGATTGGAACTCAATTTTAAAACTCGGCACAACAGGGCTTAAGAAAAAATGTCTTGACGAAATCAAAAGAAAAACCGATGAAGAAAGCATAAAATATTATAACAATGTAATAACTCTTCTTTCAGCGCTTGAAAACTGGAACGATAAGCATATAGCCCGACTTTATGAGTTAGGAATGACCGAGCAGGCAAAACTTTGCGAAAGAGTTCCCCGCTACCCCGCAACCAATTTCCGCGAGGCTGTTCAGGCGTTTTTTATGCAATACATTGTGGTAATGCGTGAAAATCCCGGTGGCGGAAACAGCCCCGGAAGACTTGACTATTACCTTTGGCCTTATCTTAAAAAGGATATTGCCAACAACATTTGCTCGCTCAAGGAAGCAAAAGAGCTCATTGATGAGTTATTCATCAGAATAAACGAACGCGTTTGGAACTGTGATGGTTGGGTTGAAACTATTGTTGTTGGAGGTTCACATTTAAATGGTGAATCTTCGGTAAATCCCCTCTCCTTTATGATGATTGAATCTGCTATGGATCTGGAAATGACCCATCCCGCAGTTTATGCCAGAATTTCAGAAGATAGCCCCAAAGAGTGGATTGACTACTGTGCCGAATATATGATAAACGGCAAAAACAGAGGTCAGGTTTTGCATGATGAAAACATCATAAAAGCTCTTTGCGAAAACGGGGTGCCTTATGAGGATGCTGTAAATTACTATTGCGGCGGTTGTATGGAAATTGCAGTTCAAGGCAAAACCAATGATTATCTGTTCAACGCATGGCACAATATGCCGAAATTTGTTGAGTTTTCCGTCACGGGCGGTTTGTCGCTATCAGACGGCAAAACCCTGAACGCATACAGAAGCAAAGGTCTTGAAAATTACGAAACATTTGAAGATTTTTACGCTGACCACATAAAAGAAGTTCGCCGTGTTTTAAATATGTTCTTTAAAGCGCAGGATATTTACAGCGAAATTGCCGAAAAATCAACACCTCGATTCCTCCTCACTTCTATGCTTGGTGACTGTCTGGACAGAGGTCGCGGTATTCACTCGGGCGGCGTTAAATATTCAGATTACGGCTCACTACCAATAGGTCTTCCCGATGCCGCAGATTATCTTTTTGCGATTAAAAAGGCTATTTTTGATAATAAAATCTGCACTTCTGCAGAACTTCTCGCCGCTTTAAAGGCTAATTTTAAAGGATACGAAGAATTGCAACGAGCATTACTTAAAATTGCAAAATATGGTCAGGAAAATAGAGAAGCAGATGAGTTTGCAAATAAATATTTCAGTGATATCAGTGATATTTACACATCATATGTAAACCGTTTCGGTTGCAAGGGTAAGATGATTATATTCACATTCCAATGGGCAGCAGAGGCGGGAATGGAAATGGGCGCCACAGCATCCGGCAAATTTGCTCACAAGCCCTTGGCACAAGGCATAACTCCGCATAGCGCTTCTATGAAAAACGGAATTACATCTGCAATTAAATCCTGCACCTCTATTGATTTTACCAAGTTCAACGGCGGAGCATCTACTATGTGGGATTTGGATAAGGAACTCGCAAAACCCGAAATCGTGCGTGGATTGTTTATGACCTTCTTTAAACTTGGCGGTCAGATTTTCCAAGGCAATGCCACAGATGTTAAAGAACTGGTTGATGCACAGAAAAACCCTGAAAACTATCCCAATCTGATTGTAAGAGTTGGCGGTTTTTCCGCAAGGTTCATATATTTAGATAAGATTATTCAGGATGAAATCATCACGAGAATTAGACATAAAAATTAATCAAACTTTAGTAAATGCAAGGCTTACGTCTTGCATTTATTATTTTAATTTGATATAATTCAAAAAAATAAAACTCGAAAGCGGAAATATAATATGATTATTAAAACTAATTATCCTATAAGCAGTGAAATCAGCACAGATTATGAAATTCTCTTAAACGGAGAGCCTGCAAAAGCGGTTTTTACCCGCGTTTCAGCATTGAAATTTAACCGCCCGTGGCCGGGAAAACAAAGACCCGTTGAGCAAACAGAATTGGCATCTTATATCTCATTCGCTACCGACGAGGATGTGGAAATCACAGTAACTCCGAAAAAAGATTTTAAAAATGCTGTTGTGCGTCCGATTTCTGCAGAAATCAAGCCTATAATAAGCGGTAAAACAATCCAATTCACCTGCAAAACCAATGGAAAATACACCTTAGAACTCGACGGACCGCATAATGCTTTACATATCTTTGCCGACAGTTTAACTAACTATGATATTCCCGAAAATGCTATGTATTTCGGTGCAGGTGTTCACGATATCGGTAATGTTGAACTGAACGATAACACCACAGTTTATATCGACCGTGATGCCGTGGTTTACGGCTCGTTTTACGCAGTTGGTGCTAAGAACATTGCAATCCTTGGAAACGGTGTGTTAGACGGGAGTCACTACGAACGCGAGACTAAAAATTTTCTTTTAGCTTATGATTATTCCCGTGTTTCTGAAAACTCTTGGGAAACAAAGCAAATGGCAGAAATCTTTAAGGATAATGAAGAATTATTCGGCAAAAAGGAAGATTATATTAAAGGCAGCGGAACTTTTATTTTTAAATCCAAAGAACAGTTCAATAAGATTTTGGATAAAATGGTTCCTGTAAAAACAGGTCTTAGTTTTTATGCTTGCAAAAATATTGAAATAAACGGAATAATTATAAGAAATACCGCAGGTCTTTCCTGCACTCAGGCAGGTTGTGAGCAGATTCATTACAATAATGTGAAACTTGTGGGACTCTGGCGTTATAACAGCGACGGTATTGATTTTTACAACTGTAAAAATTGCACCGTTAAAAACTCGTTTATCAGAAGTTATGATGACTGCGTTTGCGTTAAAGGTCAAATCGGTTGGGATACCGAAAATTCTTCGGATATTTTGATTGAGAACTGTGTATTGTGGAATGATTGGGGTAACACCCTTGATATCGGTATCGACACAGTTGCTCCCGAAATCTGCAATATAACCTTCAAAAACTGTGACTGTATTCATAATTCTCATAAAGTTATCGATGTTGGTAATGAGGACAGAGCGAACATTCACGATATTTTATTTGAGGATATCCGGGTTGAGTATTCATCATACGATGTGATGCCTAAACTTCAAAACAGCGATGATGAGGAGTTCTTTCCCGAACACTGCCACTCTTGTTTGATTTATTCATTTATAAATTGCGGAGTATGGTCAAACGATATTTTATTCGGTAAAATTCATAATGTTACATTTAAAGATATTAAAATATTATCCGATGAAGATTTCACCCCTGAAATTAAATTTTTAGGCAAAGACTCTGAGCATAATATAAGCAATATAACCCTCGAAAATATTACATTTAACAACAAAAAACTTGCACAAAAAGATATCGATTTTAATGCCAACGTTTTTGCTGATTATGAATTTAAAAACTAAGCAAATATAATTTCAAAAGCCACACTTTCTCAAAAAGTGTGGCTTTTTTTAAGTTTAGAAATTCAATCAATTTCTTGACCTTCGATAACCATCATACCAATTTTCGGCAATATAATCAATATGTTCGAGGATTTGAGAGAAGTTGAGAACTGTAAAGAATGAAGAAATCAACATAAGGCTTATCACTGTGACCTGAAACTAAAAACACCCTGTGTTGCGATTTAAAATATATTTAAATTTATTATATGATTTCATTGACTAAAAACGAGGTTTCAGTTATAATAGTTGCAAGAACAACAGTTGCGGTTACAACTAATTATTTCAGAGGTGTTTTATTTGTCAAAATTTATGAAAATGCTTAATAACATAAGCCGTTCTCAAGCGATATACAGAAACAGCAAAATTTCGGCAAATGATATGCAAAGCGGGCATTACGCTTATGCGCTTGCTATCTGCCGTGAGCCGGGTCGCTCACAAGAAGAACTGGCGCGCGAACTTTGTGTTAATAAAAGTACTGTGACCCGTAACCTTAATTACCTTGAAGATAAAGGTTACATCACACGCGAGGCACTCTCAACCGATAAACGCCAGTTTTCTGTGTCCCCCACCGAAAAAATGCTTGCTGTGCTTCCCGAAATAAAATCCGCCTCAACCGAATGGATGACCCTTTTATCTGAGGATATACCCGAAGATGAACTTAAAATATTCGACTCGGTGCTAAGGCGTATGCAGGACAAAGCAGGAAAAATCATTGAAAGTCAAGAGGAAAACAAATGAAGTGGGTTTTTTCATTTTTAAAGCCGCTAAGTAAAAGAATAACCGTTGGCACAACCATAAAAACGGTTGGCACGGTGGCGGAATTAATCATACCTTTTTTATTAAGTTACATACTTGAAAATGTCATAAAAGAAAACAACATAGGTAAGATTATATTTTACGGAGTGCTTATGGCGATTTGCGCTGTAATTGCAAGCCTTGGAAACATTATTGCAAACAGAATGGCGGCGAAAACCACCATGATTTTTTCCACCCGTATGCGAAAGGAACTTTTTTCTAAAACGCTTCATCTTACCGCAAAAAGCACCGACAGTTTCACAATTCCTTCACTTGAAGCGAGAATCACTTCCGACACATACAATGTTCAAAATTTTATTGGAATGATTCAGCGAATGGGTATTCGCGCACCGATTCTTCTGCTTGGCGGTTCCATTATCACTCTTATTATGGATAAAAAGTTGGCACTTGTTATGATTGCCACTCTGCCGCTTATTTTTATTGTGGTTTACAGCATTTCCCGAAGGGGCGTGCCACTATATTCCACCGTGCAAAAATCGGTTGACGGGATGGTTAGGGTTGTCCGCGAAGATGCACAGGGAATCCGCGTTATAAAGGCACTTTCAAAGGTAGATTACGAAAACGCTCGTTACGATAAAGCAAATTCCGAACTTAAACGCAACGAAACCAGAGCAGGAATTATTATGGGCATAGTAAACCCAGTTATGACACTGCTTATGAATATTGGTATTGTTGCGGTTGTGGCTTTCAGTGCATATTTTGTTGCAAACAACACCTCTTCAGCCACAACAGTGCTTGCATTTATGCAATATTTCACACTCATTTCTATGGCAATGATGTCACTTTCAAGAATGTTTGTAATGTATACAAAATGTGCTGCCTCTGCAAAACGAATTTCGCTTGTAATGGAAGAAGAAAACGAACTCAAAACAATAGAAGATGACGGTAAGGGCAATTCTTCACTGCACATTTCATTTGAAAATGTGAGTTTTTCGTATCTTGGGAAAGAAAACAACATAACCGATGTTTCATTTAGTCTTAAAAAGGGTGAAACGCTTGGAATTATTGGTGCTACGGGAAGCGGAAAATCCACTTTACTTTGCCTTCTTATGCGTTTTTACGATGTGAATTCGGGTATTATCCGCATAAACGGTAAAGATGTGCGCGCGTACACAAAAGAAGAACTGACCGCAATGTTTGGCGTGGTTTTTCAGAACGATTTTATTTACGCCGATACAATTGAGGAAAATATCCGTTTTGGCAGAGATATAAGTAGTGAAAACATCATAAATGCCGCTAAAACCGCTCAGGCACATGATTTTATATCTTCTTTTTCGGATGGTTATTCTCACCTTGTTACAACGGGCGGCACTAACCTTTCGGGCGGTCAGCGTCAGCGTCTGATCATATCCCGCGCGATAGCAGGAAAACCCGAAATACTGATACTTGATGATTCATCTTCCGCACTTGACTATAAAACCGATGCAAATCTGCGCAAGGCTTTGTTACAAAATATTCCTGATTCCACAGTTATAACCGTGGCACAACGAGTAAGTTCGGTTAAAAACTGTGACCTTATACTTGTTATTGAAAACGGCAAGATAATCGGTTGTGGCAAGCATGAGCATTTAATGGAAAACTGCCCCGAATATAAAGAGATAAGCGATTCTCAGATGGGAGGTGCTTTCCTTGACTGATAAAAATATGAAACCTAAAAATAAAAAAGGCATATTTATAAGGCTCAGTAAATATGTTTTAGAGCAATGGCCGTTGTTTATAATTGCGTTACTTTTAACACTTGGTGCAAATCAATTATCCCTATTAGGCCCTAAATACTCAGGCGCCGCGATAGACGCCATTGAAAGCACGGGCGGTGTGGATTTTCCAACCGTTTGGGAAAATATAATTTATATGCTCGCCTGCTATGTTATTTCGGCTCTGCTTTCTTACGTTCTTGCGGTAATAATGTTAAAACTCAGCCAAAAAATCATTTACAAAATGCGAAAGCAGGTTTTCGAAAAACTCACAACCCTTCCGGTAGGATATTTCGATACTCATGCAACAGGTGACATTATAAGCCATCTTTCATACGATATTGACACCATAAACAGCACCCTCTCCCACGACCTTATTCAGATAATGACAAGTATTTATACCGTTGTGGGCTCGCTGATTTTTATGTGGAATATATCGAAACCGATGATACTTATTTTTGCGCTTACAGTTCCCGCTTCCCTATGGTTCACAAAATACCGTTCAAAAAAGGTTCGTCCGCTTTTCAGCAGGAGGGCTAAAAAATACGGTGAACTTAACGGCTTTGCAGAGGAAATGCTCACAGGCTCGCGCACTATTTCGGCTTATGGTACAGAAGAAGTAATATCAGGCAGATTCAATAAAATTAACGATGAAGCGATGGACGCTTTCTATAAAGCGGAATATAATGCTGCTTTGCTTTTTCCAACCATAAACCTCATCAATAATATTTCCCTCACACTCGTGGCTGTTATGGGTGGAATACTTTATATGTTCTCACAAAACGGCACTATTTTAGCCTCATCAGCATTCTTTATCAGCCTTGGCGGTGTGGCACAGTTCGTACAATATTCAAGAAAGTTTGCAGGCCCTATCAACGAATTTTCCAATATCCTTCACGAGATACAATCTGCTTTCTCGGCGGCAGAGCGTGTATTTGCCATTCTTGATGAAGAGCCCGAAAAAGCCGACAAAAAGAATGCACTTGAACTTAAAGAAATAAAAGGTGATGTTGCTTTAAGAAATATTACATTCGGCTATACAGATGATAAAATCATACTCAAAAATGTATCGGTAAATGCAAAAAGAGGTCAAACCGTGGCAATCGTAGGTCCTACAGGTGCAGGCAAAACCACAATTATAAACCTGCTTATGCGGTTTTATGACAGTCAGAGCGGAGAAATACTTATAGACGGTGTGCCGTCGGTTAATATAAAGCGTAAGGATTTACGACTCGCCTTTAATATGGTACTTCAGGACACCTGGCTTTTTTATGGTACAATTTATGATAACATTGTATACGGCAGAGAAGATGCCACTCCCGAAGAAGTTTACGCGGCGGCAAAATCGGCAAAGATTGATTCATATATTAAAAGCCTGCCCGACGGATATGATACGATGCTTTCGGATGACGGTGTTAATATATCAAAGGGACAAAAGCAGCTTATAACCATTGCTCGCGCTTTTCTCTCAAAGGCACCGATTTTGATCCTTGACGAAGCAACATCGAATGTTGACTCACGCACCGAAATCCAAATACAAAACGCGATGACCGCACTTATGGAGAATAAAACCTGCTTTATAATAGCCCATAGGCTTTCAACCATTCAGAATGCTGATACTATTCTGGTGGTAAAAGACGGCTCAATAATAGAGCAAGGAAATCACGAAGAACTTATAAAAAAAGAGGGCTTTTACCACTCACTATATCATTCTCAGTTTAGTTAAAAGAAAAGGCAGAACCTTGATTTGAATTAAGGTTCTGTCTTCTTTTAAATCAATTATTTTCAATCAGTTCATAAAGTCCTTCTATAACCGAGCTTAAACTTCCCACTTCATCAATAAGCCCTTCCTCTACCGCATTTTCACCCGTGAGCACAGAGCCGACATCTGTAACCAGTTCCTCTGTGTTCATCATAAGGCTTGTGAATCGGTCAGACGAAATGTTAGAATTGCGGACTACAAATTCGGTAATTCTCGCCTGCATACGCGAAAAGTGATTCATCATTTGCGGAACACCTATTACAAGACCTGTTGTGCGGACGGGATGTACAGTCATTGTGGCAGACGGCGCAATATAAGACCTTTTTGCCGCAACCGCCAAAGGTACACCTATTGAATGTCCCCCGCCCAAAACAAAGGATACCGTCGGCTTTTTCATTCCCGAAATAAGTTCAGCAATGGCAAGACCTGCTTCAACATCACCACCAACCGTATTTAAAATTATAATAAGCCCCTCGATTTCCTCGCTTTCTTCTATTGCCACCAACTGTGGTATCACGTGCTCGTATTTTGTGGTTTTGCTCTGCTCGGGCAAAACATTATGCCCTTCAATTTCGCCAATAATAGTCAGGCAATGAATTTTATGCTTGCCCTCAAGATTTGTAACAGATCCTAACTCCTTTATTTCCTCAATTCTTTCATTTGTTTCTTCTTTTTTGGTATTTTCACTCATATTTAATCCCCCAAACAATATAATCTGAAATATTATTTGCAAGAATTGGAATTTGATACATAAAGGCACAAAAAAATTGACTAAACTTAATAAATGTGATAAAATAAATTATTAATATTTTTGTTGAAGCAAGGTATAAAAATGCAGAAAAATGACGAAATAATTTTAAAAATTACTGATATAACAAGTGAAGGAAGCGGTATCGGAAAATATGACGGTATGGCTATATTTGTACCTCTCACCGCTGTGGGAGATACCGCGCGTGTCAAAATTTTAAAGGTTAAGAAAACCTACGCCTACGGGAAAGTGCTTGAAATAATCGAGCCTTCGCCTGACAGAATCATCCCCGATTGCGACGCCTTTAACAAATGTGGCGGATGTGTTTTTAGACACATTGATTACAATGCAGAATTGCGTCTTAAATCAAATAAGGTTTATGAGGTTGTTAAAAGACTTGGCGGTGTGGATATGCCACCGCAACCAATTCTTCACACCACAGATTCAGACCATTACCGCAACAAGGCACAATACCCCATAAGTCAAGACGGTAAGGCAGGCTTTTACGCTTTTCATTCTCACAGAATTATCCCCTGCACTGACTGTTTGCTTCAACCCGAAATTTTCAGCGAAATAACTGCACTTTGCGAAAGCTGGATAAAGGAATTTAACATCAGTATTTATGATGAAAGCCGTCACAAGGGGCTTCTTCGTCATATTTACATTCGCATCGCCCAAAAAACCGATGAAATAATGCTCACCTTGGTTATAAATGGTGATACTCTTCTCCTTTCAGATAGTTTAATTTCTGCAATTACCGATAAATTCCCGAATATTAAAAGCATTCAACTAAATATAAACAAAGCCGATACAAATGTTATTCTAGGTGATAAATGTATAACACTTTATGGCGAAGATTATATAACAGATATTCTTTGCGGTGTTAAAGTTAGACTTTCTCCTCTTTCATTTTATCAGGTTAACCGCACAATGGCAGAAAAGTTATACGAAAAAGCACTTGAATATGCCGCTCCCGATAATAAAAATGTGCTCGACCTTTACTGTGGCGCAGGTACAATCGGTCTTTCAATGGCAAAAAA
>JAZTXU010000212.1:0-13211 GCA_045636565.1 Acutalibacteraceae bacterium | reverse complement strand
TCATAAGTATATTCTTCAGCTATTTCTTATTTTATATATTTCACATGAGCCTACTGCTTGACCATCAAATGCCAAGCCTTAATTATATTATTTTAAAATTATATTCTCATATTATCGGTTGACAAATTTATACTATAGAATTATAATATTTTTATATAATTTTGAATGATAGATTTAGTTTTAATAGTTATATATTTCTGAATTTATGTTTTTAAAATTAATTAATTTTAAACCTATAGGAGGTATGCATTTATGTTTTGTCCACATTGCGGAAAAGAAAATGATAACGGCGTTGCATTTTGCGGAAGTTGCGGAAAAGCAATAAACAAACCCACTTCAGCACCTGTAAACAGAACCGTTAAACCCTATGTAGTAAAAAACACAAATCCACTGATTACAAAAGATAGGATGATTTTTGGTATATTATCATTCATTGCTATTTTACTGTATTTTAGTGTGTTTGCATTTTTTATTGTATTGCTTAACAATTCAAGTGCAGTTTCGTTGAATACCATTTTTGACAGTGAGATAACAGGCAATGTTTCATTTTCAGAGGTACTGAAAATTTTAATTTCAGGCAATAGGATTTTTAATCCAACCATAATTTCTACTGCTTTTGGTGTTGGAATTTACTGTCTGATTTATTCTTTGCCGGTTTTTGCAGTTTTTGCTCTTTACGGTATTTTTTCCGGCAAAAAAAGAGTCGCATTTACAACATTATTCTGTATTATAACAGTTATTACTGCTGCCGTTTCTGTTGCGGTTACTCCTGTTTCAGTTGCTTTAATTCCCGGATTTAAGCAGGCACTTGCGTCTTCTGGTAGCGTACTTGGTAATGATGTAAAAAGTGTTTCTTACATAATGGTAATAGTTTTTGCGGCTATTGCTCTGGTATTACTTATAGCCTCTATGATTTATACCAATTTCTTTGTTAAGAGGAGGGCTAAAAAATGAATGAGATTTTAAAACAGAAACTCAAAAAATCAACCGTAATCTTTTTGATTGTTACTTTGATTTTGGGTATTTTAGCAACTTCATTTGGTGTTGGAGTTCTCGCATTAGGTAATAAAGGCTTGCAGGATAAAGAAGCCGCTTCTCAATCACAATCTGGCGGTTCCTCAAATGGTGGGGGAGAGTTTAAGTCTCCAACATCAGAATTCAAGGATTTGGACAACGAAGTTGAACTTAAGGATACGGTTCGCGTTTTGAGTGAATCAGAATCTGATAAGATTAATTCGTTAATTACTTCTGTTGAAGAAGTTCAATCTTATTCTGATGTATATACCGATATCACATTGAGCGGAACTGAAATTCAAGAACTTGATGATATTTCTTCCAATAAGGTAATTCTTTTGCAGGGAGATAAAACCTCGCCCTTAAAAGATGACAGATTCCTTTGTGTAAAGGATGTTTATACTTCCGGTGAAGAAACTCACATTCGTGTAACTGAACCTTATTTTGAAGATGTTTTTGACAATATGGCAATTAATTCTTCTGAAATGCTTAATGCCGAAAATTTCGTTGATGCCACTTATGCCAAGGGCGTAACTTCTCATTTTGGCAACATTGATAAAGAAATGATCGGTGTTTCTAAAACCGAGGATTTGAACGGAGAAGTAAAGTCAACGACTTATAACTCAAATTCAGATGCACACGTTGTTACAACCGCTACCGATTATCAGACTACTCCAAAAGATTTAATCGTTGAAGTTGATTTTAATATGGCTGACGGCAAGGATGATAGGGAAGAAGATAAGGAAAGCACCTTCGAAACGGCTTACGGAATCAAGGGCCAATTCGGCGTAAGAGATTTGCAGGCACATTTAGTTTGTGATATGCAGGGTCTTGTAAATTTTAAAGAGTTGTATTTTGGCTTGAGTGGTGAAACCTTCGTTGATATAGATGTTTATGGCAAAGTAACTGCCGATCTCGAGGCTGATGCTACCGAAAAGAAATTTAAGCATCTTGACCTTCAGGGACTTAACGAAAAGCGTTTCCCGATTGCGGTTTTAGAATTCAAAGGCAAAACTCCTATTAAAATCACCAATAAACAGTTTGAGAAGAGTAACAAAAAATTATTCCCAACAATGTTTTTGTTGTTATATGCCGATTGGGAAGGCCACATCAGCTTGGAAATAAATGCCGGCTTTGAATATAGCGATAGCTTTAACAATGGTTTGCGTGTGTTTAAAAACGGAAAACCAAGCCTTACTTTTGAAAACTATCCCTACAACGGCTCAAGTGATATAAAAGAAGATGACGGACTTGTTTGGGATGTTAATATTGGATTAGAAGCAGATACAGACCTCACCTTATTTGGCAGCTCTGTTGTAGTTTATTTGGCAGGCGTTAATTTCGGTGAAATTTCTATATCGAGACTTGGAATTGAGGCAAAATGCGATGTTTCAATTTCTGTAAACTCAAAGGATAAAAAGATTAAGGTGCTTGATAGCGACGATACCGAGTTTTATATTAGAGGATATTTGAAGCTGATTGAGACTAAATTTAAGTTAAAAGCAGACGGTAAGAATTTCTTGGATAATATTGAAATTGATCTTGATTTCCAATTAGGTTTACTGGATTTAACTTTATTTGAATACGGCTTGCAACCTGATAAATTCAAGCCTGCAGTTCCTGTATCCACAATAGAGCCTCCCACAGAATTTGATTCGGTTATATCTATGGTATGTGATGTATCAGGTTCTATGAGTAGCAGAATCAGTACCGGTGAATCGAAATTGCAAGCGGCAAAGGATTCTGCCAAGGTAATTGTTAACACCACAAAGGATTGGGCAGAAAAATATAATGGCAATTACGGTATAGGTGTTGTTAAATTTGCAAGTAACGCTTCAACTGTTACAGTTCCGCATATCGATTATAAATATATCAATCAGTGTATTGATATTATGAATGATGGTGGTGGAACATCAATTCACGCAGGTATTGATGTTGGTGTTTCACAGCTTGAAGCAGTGAAATCAGAAAATAAGATTATGATTCTTATGACAGACGGTCAGGACAGTAATGACACTGCAACACTTGATTCTGCTAAAAAAGCCGCTTCTTCAGGTATTAAGATTTTCGTTATTGGTTTTGGTGATGATGTTAATGAGGATATCTTAAAGCAAATCGCCGAGGAGACAAATGGTGAATACAGATTTGCAAGCACCGAAAGCATTGTTGGAATTATGGGTAGTTTTATGTATGCTCAGCAAGCCGGTGTTGCGGACGTTAAGACCGAGATTGAATCCTCTGTTGCTGAAGGCGAAACCTCTGAAAAAACAGAATTTGTTGTTGATGATAAGAGCGGTAATCTTATTGTTTCCACCGCTTGGCCGGGTTCTTTTCTTGATACAATTCTAATTGACCCTAATGGCAGAATTGTTGATGAAAATTATCCTAATGCGGTTACCGATGAAAGCAAAATCCCTTCAACAATTACGGTTGAAAATCCCATTAAGGGTGAGTGGTCGGTTGCTGTTAAAGGTGTTGAAACCTCCTTTGATAAAGAACCTTTCTACACAATTGTTTCATTTATGGAAAATGAAAATGCAAAAATCAATAATGAAATGAGTTCATTAGAATCGGCTGCTGCTTATTGTTTGGCAATCGGTATTTTCACAACATTAGTAAGTGCAATGTTTTTGTTTTGCTTTATTAATAAAAACAAGGTGACATCCGACGAAAAGAAGGATAACTAATTTATACAATGCAAAATTTCAGGACTTGGGAAATTTCCCAAGTCCTTTTTTTGCGAAATTAAATAGCATATTAAATTTAATAAAGAAGTTCTATGAGTTTATAAATATATTTTAAATTTGCAGCTTCTCATTGAAATAAAATTTAATCCTTTAAATATGAAAACGCGGAAGAATTCCAAATAGAAATTTCTTCCGCGTAATTAATTTAAAGAGACTCTTAATATGAAAATTATACTTTAAATTTCCAATAAAATAATGTTACTTGAATTTTTAGAAAAGGCCTGTGATTTTGCCGTTTTCGTCGATATCAATGCGTTCTGCGGCGGGTGCCTTGGGAAGACCCGGCATAGTCATAATATCGCCTGTGAGGGCTACTATAAAGCCTGCACCTGCAGAAATCTTGAGGTTTCTAACAGTAACAGTAAAATCTTCGGGGGCGCCAAGCTTTGTAGCATCATCAGAGAAGCTATACTGTGTTTTAGCCATACAAACGGGGCAGTTGCCGAAGCCTAATTTAGTAAGCTCATCTGCCTGCTTTTTAGCGTTGGGTGTAAGAACAACACCGTTACCGCCGTAAATCTTTTTAACTACTGCATCAATCTTTTCTTCGATTGTGCCATCAAGCTCATAGCTGAAGGTGAAATCGCCCTTTTCTTCTTCGCAAAGACGAACAACCTCGCGAGCTAATTCTTCGCCGCCTTTACCGCCTTCTGCCCAAACATTTGAAAGCACAACATTAACGCCGAGTTCCTTACACTTTTCAATAATGAAGTTGATTTCATTATCAGTATCGGTGGGGAAGCGGTTTACTGCTACAACGCAGGGAAGCTTGTATACATTCTTAATATTTGAAACATGACGGAGAAGGTTGGGAATACCTTTTTCAAGTGCTTCAAGGTTTTCTTCACCTAAAGCCTTCTTGTCAAGTCCACCGTGCATTTTAAGAGCACGAACAGTAGCTACCATTACAACTGCAGAAGGAGTTAAGCCTGCCATTCTGCACTTGATATCAAGGAACTTTTCAGCGCCTAAATCTGCGCCGAAGCCTGCTTCTGTGATAGCATAATCACCAAGTTTAATTGCCATTTTTGTAGCAGTAACAGAGTTACAACCGTGTGCGATATTAGCAAAAGGTCCGCCGTGAACTAATGCGGGAGTTCCCTCAAGAGTCTGCACAAGGTTAGGCTTGATAGCATCCTTAAGTAAAGCTGCCATAGCGCCTGCGGCATTTAACTGACCTGCAGTTACGGGCTCACCTGCAAAGCTGTAACCCACAATAATTCTTGAAAGTCTTGCTTTAAGGTCTGTGATATCAGAAGCCAAGCAAAGAACAGCCATAATTTCACTTGCAACGGTAATATCGAAACCGTCTTCACGGGGAACACCGTTTACTTTACCGCCAAGGCCGTTTGTTACGAAACGCAACTGTCTGTCATTCATATCAACGCAACGCTTCCAGGTAATGCGACGAACGTCAATTCCCAAAGCGTTTCCTTGATGAATGTGGTTATCAAGCATTGCGGCAAGAAGGTTGTTTGCAGCGCCAATGGCGTGGAAGTCACCTGTAAAGTGAAGGTTAATATCTTCCATGGGAACAACCTGAGCGTATCCGCCGCCTGCTGCACCGCCCTTAATACCGAATACAGGGCCTAACGAAGGTTCGCGCAAAGCCACACAAACGTTTTTGCCAATTCTCTTCATACCATCTGCAAGGCCGATTGTAGTGGTGGTCTTACCCTCACCCGCGGGGGTGGGGGTAATAGCGGTTACAAGTATAAGCTTGCCGTTTTCTTTCTTACTGTCTTTAAGAAGAGAAAGGTCGATTTTAGCCTTATATTTACCATATTGCTCGAGGTAATCCTCGGGGATACCTGCTGCCTTTGCAATATCGGTTATGGGTTGCATTTGAGCATTTTGAGCTATTTCAATATCAGATAAATAAGCCATTTTTAACACCTCTTATTTAAAATATTCTACTGCAGATTTGAACATCTTAATGTCATAATCGCCGTAAACGTTCTTATATAAACCTTGGCCCCAACGTTCGCTATGACCCATCTTACCGAATACACGGCCATCAGGAGAGGTAATACCCTCAATAGCAAACATAGAATCATTAGGATTAAAGTGAATATCGCTTGTAGCGTTACCATCTAAATCAACATACTGTGTTGCGATTTGTCCGTTCTTTGCAAGTTCGCGAATTAACTCTTCAGAAGCCAAGAAACGACCTTCGCCGTGAGAAATCGGCACATTGTAAACATCACCAACCTCTGTGTTTGCAAGCCAAGGTGACTTGTTAGAAGCAATTCTTGTGCGAACGATTTTTGACTGATGGCGACTGATTGTATTAAATGTCAAGGTCGGGCAGTTTTCATCGGTATCAATAATCTTACCGTAGGGAACAAGACCTAACTTGATAAGTGCCTGGAAGCCGTTACAAATACCGCACATAAGACCGTCTCTATTATCGAGCAAATCGGTAACCTGTTCTTTAATAGCACCGTTACGGAAGAATGCAGTAATAAACTTACCACTACCATCGGGCTCATCACCACCTGAGAAGCCACCGGGAACAAATATCATCTGAGCGGATTTTACCTTTTCTGCAAAGCTTTCAACAGAACGGGCAATACCTTCGCTTGACTGATTGTTTATAACAAATATTTCAGGTTCTGCACCTGCATCGCGCATAGCCTTTGCAGAATCAAATTCACAGTTAGTGCCGGGGAATACAGGGATAAGCACCTTGGGCTTTGCTACCTTAATAGCAGGAGCAACTCTTGTGTCTGCGCTGAATGAGAAGTTCTCCATAGGAGCTTCACTGTGAGTTATATTACATTTATAAACGCTCTCAAGCTTATCTTCGTAGATATTTAAAAGTTCTGAAAGATTTATAACCTCATCCTTGTAGACGATAGCACCGTCATCAGTAACACAACCTACAGTTACAGCATCTTCAACATCTTCAGTAACTTCAAGCAAGAAACCGCCGTAGCAGTAATCAAATATACCCTTAGTAGACATATTATCATCAAACTTAAAGCCTAAAGCATTACCGAAGCTCATCTTCATAACGGCTTCGCCAATACCACCAAGACCTAATGTGTAAGCAGAAAGAACCACACCTTTGCGCATAAGCTCGGTTACGCGACCGAAGATTTTAATCTGTGAAGCGGTGTTGGGAAGGTTGGTATCATTATCATAAACGGGGGAGAGAAGAACAACCTTGCTACCTGCCTTTTTAAATTCAGGTGAAATGATATTATCAATCTTATTTGTAGTAACTGCGAAAGAAACGAGGGTTGGAGGAACATCTAAATCCTCAAATGAACCGCTCATTGAGTCCTTGCCGCCGATTGAACCAATGCCATATTCAAGCTGAGCCTTAAATGCACCAAGAAGTGCTGACAAAGGCTTGCCCCAACGCTTACCGTCTTTACCCGGGCGCTCGAAATATTCTTGGAATGTAAGATAAACATCCTTAAATTCAGCACCTGAAGCGATAAGCTTTGAAACGGATTCAATAACAGCTAAATATGCGCTGTGGTAGGGACTCTTATCAGCAATAAAGGGATTGTAACCCCAAGCCATAAGTGAGCAATCCATTGTGTGCTTTTTCTCAACAGAAATTTTCTGTACCATAGCCTGAATAGGTGTAAGCTGATGCTTACCGCCGAAAGGCATAAGAACTGTGCCTGCACCGATAGTAGAGTCAAACTGTTCTGAAAGACCACGCTTTGAACACATATTAAGGTCATCTGCGATGGCTTTCATATTATCGGTAAAGCTTCCCTCAACAGTCTTTGTGTAATCTTCGGGCTTAGCAGGGGTAATAGTGATATGCTTTTCAGCACCGTTTGAATTTAAGAATTCACGGGAAATATCAACAATAGTTTTGCCGTTCCAATGCATAACAAGGCGAGGTTCTGCCTTAACATCAGCAACCTTTACGGCATTAAGGTTTTCACTGTGAGCGAGCTCTAAGAAACGGTCTATATTTTCTTTTTCAATTACAACCGCCATTCTTTCTTGTGATTCGCTGATTGCAAGCTCGGTACCGTCAAGACCGTCATACTTCTTAGGAACTGCGTTGAGGTCGATTTCAAGACCGTCTGCCAATTCACCAATAGCAACAGAAACACCGCCTGCGCCAAAGTCGTTACAACGCTTAATCATACGGCAAGCTTCATAGTTTCTGAAAAGTCTTTGAAGTTTTCTTTCTTCAGGTGCGTTACCTTTTTGAACTTCTGCACCGCAAGATTCAAGAGATTCTATAGTGTGAGATTTTGAAGAACCGGTAGCACCGCCGCAACCGTCACGACCGGTGGCACCGCCAAGAAGAATTACAACGTCACCGGGGGCGGGAACTTCACGGCGAATATTTTCTGCCGGAGTAGCGGCAATAACAGCACCGATTTCCATACGCTTTGCAGCATATCCATCGTGATAAATTTCATCAACAATACCGGTTGCAAGACCAATTTGGTTACCGTAAGAAGAGTAACCGTCAGCCGCGGTGGTAACAATCTTTCTCTGGGGTAATTTACCTGCCATAGTTTCGTTAACGCTCTTTAAGGGGTTAGCAGCACCTGTTACGCGCATAGCACCGTAAACATAGCTTCTGCCTGAAA
This sequence comes from Acutalibacteraceae bacterium, assembly GCA_045636565.1. GTDB lineage: Bacteria > Bacillota > Clostridia > Oscillospirales > Acutalibacteraceae > UBA737. The sequence continues at coordinate 4,876 of JAZTXU010000212.1, read as the reverse complement.
GCGGGTCACGAATAGCACCACCGATACAAGTAGCCGCACCGCCGAAAGGCTCAATTTCTGTTGGGTGATTGTGTGTTTCATTTTTAAAGAGAAGTAACCAAGGTTCTGTTACACCGTCAACCTCAACATCGATTTTAACTGTGCAAGCGTTGATTTCTTCTGATTCATCTAACTTATCGAGTTTACCGTCTTTCTTTAACAGACGAACAGCAAGGGTAGCTATATCCATAAGGCAAATGGGCTTTGTTCTGCCTAATGCTTTACGGGTATTTACATATTCTTCGTAAGTAGACTGTAAAAGTTCATCCTCAAATACTACATTATCAATATTTGTGAGGAATGTGGTGTGACGGCAATGGTCAGACCAATATGTATCAATCATTCTGATTTCTGTAACAGTAGGGTTACGGTTTTCAGATTTGAAATATTCCTGACAGAAAGCGATATCGTCAGCATCCATAGCAAGACCGTATTGCTTTACAAAATCTTCAAGACCTTTTCTGTCTAAATCAATAAATCCATCAAGGGTAGCAACTGATGTAGGAATATCGTATTTAGTTTCAAGGGTTTCGGGCTTTTCCAAAGTAGCTTCTCTGGCTTCTACGGGGTTAATTACATACTTCTTTATAGCAGCAAGCTCAGTTTCGGTAATATTTCCATAAAGCATATAAACCTTTGCGGTGCGAACGCGAGGTCTTTCGCCCTGAGAGATAATTTGAATACACTGAGCGGCAGAGTCAGCTCTCTGGTCAAACTGACCGGGTAAAAACTCAACTGCAAAAACAGTTGCATTTTTACAGTCTACTTCAGCAGATGTAATATCAAGCTGAGGCTCTGAGAAAACTGTACCAACAGCGTAATCGAAAAGCTCTTTTTCGATATTGTCAACATCGTAACGGTTAATTACTCTTACATCAGAAACAGAGTTAATCTGTAAAAGACCGTTGATGTTATTCAAAAGGGATTTTGCTTCGTGAGCTAATTCTTTTTTCTTTTCAACAAATATACGATAAACCATTATTTAACCTCCATTGCTTTTAAGGCTTTAGCGCCTATATCTTTGCGGTAAAATGCATTTTCAAAAGATACACATTCCACATTTTTATATGCTTTCTCGAGCGCTTCGGTTAAAGTAGCGCCTGTGTCGGTAACACCGAGAACTCTTCCGCCTGCGGTCTTTAAAATATCATTTTCGAGCTTTGCACCTGCAACGTAAACCTTATCGGCTACACAGTCGCAAATTTTAAGCTCAAATCCGCTTTCATATTTTTGTGGATACCCACTTGAAGCCATAACAACACAAGCAGCAGCACCGTTACCGAATTTAACCTCGGTCTCAGCCAAAGTGCCATTTGTGGTGGCCTTCATAATTGTTAATAAATCGCTTTCAAGTAAGGGGAGAACAACCTGAGTTTCAGGGTCACCAAAACGGCAGTTATATTCAATAACCTTGGGGCCTTTTTCTGTGATCATAAGACCAAAGTAAAGACAACCCTTAAAGGTTCTACCTTCTTTATTCATAGCTTCAATTGTCGGAACAAAAATAGTGTCCATACAAATTTTAGCAATGTCTTCTGTGTAGTAGGGGTTAGGGGCAACTGTTCCCATACCGCCAGTGTTAAGTCCCTTATCACCATCCAAAGCGCGCTTATGGTCCATAGAAGAAACCATGGGGACAACAGTCTTACCGTCTGTAAAGGAAAGAACAGAAACCTCAGGGCCTGTTAAGAATTCTTCGATGACGATGTTGTTACCGCTGTCGCCAAATACCTTATCCTCCATCATAGAGCGAACGGCATCTTTTGCATCTTCTCTTGTTTCTGCAATAATAACACCCTTACCGAGCGCCAAACCGTCAGCCTTAATAACTGTTGGAATCGGTGCAGTATCAAGATAGTTTAACGCATCATTTACATTGTCAAACACTTCGTATTCAGCAGTTGGAATACCGTATTTCTTCATAAGATTTTTAGAAAAAACCTTACTGCCTTCGATTATTGCGGCATTTTTATTAGGACCGAAACAATCAACTCCAACGGAATTCAGAGCATCAACCGCGCCTAAAACCAACGGATCATCAGGTGCTACAACCGCATAATCAATTTTGTTATCAACTGCGAATTTTACAATGCCGTCAATATCCTTAGCACCGATGTTTACGCATTTAGCATCATTTGCCATACCGCCGTTACCGGGGAGTGCGTAAAGCTCGGTGATTTCGGCACTTAATTTTAATTTTTTTATTATGGCGTGCTCACGACCGCCGCCACCTACTACCATTACTTTCATAATTTTGCTCCTTAAGAGATAGTAAATTTTAGTCTTTAAAATAGCACTAATACCTCCCTCGATATGAGGGAGGTAAAATTTTAAATATTAATAAATGGGGAATTTAGCACAAAGCTCTTGAACAGCAGCAGATACATATTCCTTGTGTGGCTCATAATCATTAACGATAGCGCCAATCCACTGTGCAATAAGCTTCATTTCAGGCTCTTTAAATCCGCGGGTAGTAACTGCAGGAGTACCAAGTCTTACACCGCTTGTAACGAACGGACTCTGCGGGTCGTTAGGTACAGTGTTTTTATTTGCGGTAATATGTACTTCATCAAGTCTGTGCTCAAGTTCTTTACCTGTAATACCTGCGTTTACAAGTTTTAAGAGCATAAGGTGGTTATCTGTACCGCCAGATACGATTTCGAGACCTTCGTCAAGAAGACCCTGACAAAGAGCAGCGGCATTCTTAACAACCTGAGTTTGATATTCTTTAAATTCAGGAGTAAGTGCTTCGCCTAAAGCCACAGCCTTAGCAGCAATAATGTGCATCAAGGGGCCGCCCTGAGTTCCGGGGAATACAGCCTTGTTGATTTTAGTGTAGATTTCTTCATCGTTGCAAAGAATCATACCGCCACGGGGACCGCGGAGGGTCTTATGGGTTGTGGTAGTAACAACATGAGCATAAGGAACAGGGGAGGGATGAACACCTGCAGCGATAAGACCTGCAATGTGAGCCATATCAACCATTAAGTATGCTCCAACCTCATCTGCGATTTCACGGCAACGGGGGAAGTCAATAATTCTTGAATAAGCAGAAGCACCAACAACAATAAGTTTAGGCTTGCATTCAAGAGCAATTTTTCTCATCTCATCATAATCAATAGTTTCAGTTTCATCGTTAACGCCGTAAGGAACGATGTTAAAGTATTTACCTGAAATATTTACAGGTGAGCCGTGCGATAAGTGACCGCCCTGCTGAAGATTCATACCCATAACAGTGTCACCGGGCTCTATAAGTGCGAAGAAAGCGGCAAGGTTTGCGTTAGCGCCTGAGTGAGGCTGAACGTTTGCGAAATTTGAGCCGAAAACTTCACAAGCTCTTTTTCTTGCGATTTCTTCAACGATATCAACGCACTGGCAACCACCATAGTAACGCTTTGAGGGATAACCTTCTGCATATTTATTGGTGAGAACACCGCCTGCGGCAAGCAAAACTGCCTTAGATACAATGTTTTCACTAGCAATAAGCTCAATGTTATGACGCTGACGCTGTAATTCAAGGTCGCAAGCGTTAGCTACTTCTAAATCAAAATTTTTGAGTTCTTCAAAAAAGTTCATTGGTATTTTCTCCTTATATATTAATGGTGGAATAATCTCATACCTGTAAATGCCATTGCAATACCGTATTTGTTACAACAATCAATAACTGCATCATCACGGATACTTCCACCGGGTTCTGCGATATAGGAAACGCCGCTTCTGTATGCGCGTTCGATATTATCATCAAACGGGAAGAAAGCATCAGAGCCTAAAGCTACGCCTGAAATGGTTGAGAGATATTCTTTAATCTCATCATCAGTAAGGGGAGCAGGCTGTGATTTGAAGTATTTCTGCCAATTACCGTCAGCACAAACATCTTCTTCGTTGCGGTTAATGTAACCGTCGATTACATTGTCTCTTGTGGGACGAGCAATCTCATCTAAGAAGGGGAGGTTTAAAACCTTGTCATGTTGACGAAGGAACCAAGTGTCAGCCTTAGAGCCTGCAAGTCTTGTGCAGTGAATTCTTGACTGCTGACCGGCACCTACGCCGATTGCCTGACCGTCTACCGCGAAGCATACGGAGTTTGACTGAGTATACTTCAAGGTGATAAGGGAAATGATAAGGTCGCGTTTAGCGCTATCGGGTAATTCCTTATTCTCTGTAACAAGGTTAGAAAGCAATTCTTCGTTAATTAGGAAATTATTTCTGCCTTGCTCAAAGGTTATACCGTAAACCTGCTTATGCTCGATAGGAGCGGGAACATAGTCAGGGTCGATTTTAACGATATTGTAATTGCCTTTTCTCTTCTGTTTTAAAATCTCAAGAGCTTCTGGTTCGTAGCCTGGAGCAATAATACCGTCAGATACTTCGCGTGCAATAAGCTTTGCGGTGGTAACATCACAAACATCAGAAAGAGCTACCCAATCACCGAATGAACACATACGGTCAGTACCGCGAGCTCTCGCTTAAGCGCAAGCTAAAGGAGAATCATCAAGACCTTCTATATCATCAACAAAGCAAGCTTTCTTGAGCTTTTCAGGAAGTATTGTTCCTACTGCTGCACTTGTGGGGCTTACGTGCTTGAAAGAGGTAACAGCAGGAAGACCTAAAGCCTCTTTAAGCTCTTTTACCAACTGCCAAGAGTTGAATGCGTCAAGGAAATTGATAAAACCGGGTCTACCACAAAGAATTTCAATAGGTAATTCGCTACCATCTGCCATAAAAATTTTAGCAGGCTTTTGGTTGGGGTTACAACCGTATTTAAGTTCAAATTCTTTCATTTTTATTCTCCTTATTTATTCTTATTAACAATTCTTGATTCATAGCTTCCATCAGC
>JAZTXU010000211.1:0-3302 GCA_045636565.1 Acutalibacteraceae bacterium | reverse complement strand
ATAATCCCTTCCCTTAACGATAACGAGGAAAATATTTTAAAACTCAAAGAAATCGCAAACTCGCATAAATGTGTTGTGAAAACCGAACTTTTACCATTCAAAAAACTTTGCGTTACTAAATATGAAAAAATGGGAATCCCTTTCCCGTTTGCCCACATCCCCGAACCCCAAAAAAGCAAAATAGATAAACTTGACGCTTTGCTTTCGGATAGTATCCACTAATTCAAGTTATAGTTTACCCGTGAAGTGAATTGTATCTCCAAAATGTCTTCTCCAGCCGAGAAGGCATTTTTTAAAATCTACTAAATCTAAACGCAAAAACGGAAGAAGTTTATTTCAACCTCTTCCGTTTTTTTATATTTCTTATTTTAAAATTATAACATTTCCTTTATGAGTTCATCATAAGACTTTGAACTTAAATATGCAGGCGGAACATCAAAAACGGTTTTGCAACCAAACTGCTTTTCACCGCTCAATCTGTAAACCGCTCTCGCAAAGCACACAATAACGCTTGCGGTAAATTCCGGATTCGAATCAAGTTTTAAACTGTATTCAATAACATGATTATTTTCAAGATTATTGCCGGTTTTTCCTGTTCTTATAACAAATCCGCCATGGGGAATACCCGAATGGTCTCGCATAAGTTCCTCTTCGGTTATAAAATGCACTGTTGTGTCATAATCGGCAAAATAGTTAGGCATTTCCTTGATTTCTTTTTCAATTCGGGCGGTATCGGCACCCTCTTCGGCAACAACGAAACACTCGCGCAGATGTTTTTCTCTGGTTGAAAGTTCGGGGCAAACGCCACTTCTTACCGCTTCAAGCGCGCTTTCAATCGGGATAGTGTACTGCTTGGCGTTTTTAACTCCTTCAATTCTGCGAATGGCATCGGAATGACCTTGGCTTATCCCCTTGCCCCAGAAGGTGTAATCCTTACCGTCAGGCAAAATAGCAGAAGCATATAAGCGGTTAAGTGAAAACATTCCGGGGTCCCAACCAGCCGAAATCAAAGCAGTGGTGGAATTTTCTTTTGCCGCCGCATCAACATTGCCGAAATGCTCAGGAATTTTTGCGTGGGTATCAAAACTGTCAACCACGTTGAACATTTTAGCGAGTGCAGGGGTTTGTTCAGGCAAATCTGTGGCACTTCCGCCGCAAAGAATCATAACATCTATTTTATCCTTATAATTTTCAACATCTTTCACATTAACAACGGGCACATTTGCGGTTGCGATTTTAAGTGAAGACGGGTCTCTTCTTGTGAAAACCGCCACAAGAGACATATCCGCATTCTGTTTTATTGCACTTTCAATGCCGCGACCTAAATTTCCGTAACCAAAAATACCGATTCTTATACTCATAAAATCACCGTTTCTAATAAATCTAATAGAAAATATACCACATTTTTAAGTTTTTTTCAAGATAAAATATAAGGTAAATCCATTTTAAACCGATTTTTTTAATCACACATCTTGCAAATCCTATTAGGCATATTAAAAATGATTTACATATTTAAATTTTATGTTATAATGAATATGTGAATGTCGAAATAGTGCAAAGCCTTATTTCGACTGCGAATTCTTTGAATTCGCAAACAATTACCGTTAGTAATTGAACATATTCATTGAAATGATATCAGGAGGATTTCACAATATGGCTTTCAATAATGTTAAAAACAAATTAGGTTTCGGTTGTATGCGCCTTAAAATGACCGACGGAAATGTAGACTATAACGAATTCAACCGTATGATAGACACATTTATTGCCTCAGGATTCAATTATTTTGATACCGCTCACGGATATATTGACGGCAAAAGCGAAACCTCTATTCGTGATTGTCTTGTGGCGAGATACAATCGCGAGGATTTTATTTTGGCAAACAAATTATCCGATTGGTATTTTGAAAAAGAGGAAGATATTGTTCCCCTTTTTGAGAGCCAGTTAAAATTATGCGGTGTGGAATATTTCGATTTTTATTTATTCCACAGTTTAACAAGAAATTCATATCCCAAACACAAAAGATGCAACAGCTTTGAAATAATTAAAAAACTTAAAGATGAGGGAAAAATCAAGCATATCGCAATGTCCTTTCACGATACCGCTGATGTACTTGACACCATTCTTTCAGAGCAACCTTATATAGAAGCAGTTCAGTTGCAGATTAATTATCTGGATTATGATGATCCTTCGGTTCAAAGCAAGGCTTGTTATGATGTGGCGGTGAAGCATGGCAAAAAGGTTATTGTTATGGAGCCTGTGAGAGGCGGATATCTTGTGAATCTTCCCGAAAAAGCCACTCAAATTTTTGATGAACTGGGTGGCGGAAGCTATGCATCATACGCTTTGCGTTACGCCGCAAGCTTTCCTGAAGTATTTATGGTGCTTTCGGGAATGGGCAATACGGATATGATTAAAGAGAATATTAATACTTTTTCAAACTTTGTGCCTTTTAACCAAAAGGAATACGATGCCACCGATAAGGCCCGTGAGATTATAAGACAGGTTAATCAAATCCCCTGCACCGGCTGCAGTTATTGCACCGATGTTTGCCCGAAGAGTATCCCTGTTCCGCAGATTTTTGAGGAATATAACAAATTTTTGGCAGCAAAAATCACCGCAGGGCAAGCAAAGGAAGCTTTCCCGAAAGATACCGCCACCGCAAGTGATTGTGTTAAATGCGGCAAATGCGAAAATGTTTGTCCTCAAAACATTGATATAAGAGAACATCTTGAAAAAATCTCTAAAATTTAAAATAAAACCTATGAACAACGATATTTCAACAGCTAAAACCATTTTATCAGAAAATAATTACACCTGCGTGCTTTATTTTAACAAAAAAGAATTTCATTCAACCGAGCGTGGAGTTAAACCCTTACTTGATTTTTTAAAATCTGATTATAATTTTAAGGATTTTTGCGCCGCAGATAAAGTAATAGGCGCCGGTGCGGCTCATTTATATGTTTTGCTCGGAATTAAAACCGTGTGGGCAAAAACAATAAGCAAAGAAGCCCAAAAAATTTTCAAAAATAATGAAATCACCTTCTTTTTTGAGGAGGAGGTTCCTTATATCATAAACCGTTCGGGAGATGGGGTTTGCCCTATTGAAAAGGCGGTAATCGGCATAACCGATTCAGATAAAGCCCTCACCGTAATCACTAAAACTCTTAAATCCTTAACCAAACGCTTATAATTGTGTTAGGATTTACAAAAAATCTTTAGAAAACGATGATTGATTTATTTCCTATTTTTCAAAACGAAATAAAATAAACTTAAACGGCTTGGAGGTTATGCTTCCAAGCCGT
>JAZTXU010000210.1:0-6679 GCA_045636565.1 Acutalibacteraceae bacterium | reverse complement strand
AGGCGCTCCAAAAGGGGCGGAAACGCAGCACAACATACCGAGTATATTTACTTTTCCCATATTTGCATAGTTATGAAGCATAACCACAACGCCTGTATCATCGTAATCGGGACCTATATCGGTATCGTAAATTATGTTTGCAATGGAATCTGCGGGCTCGGGCCATTTTTCTTTCCATTTAACAAAACCTTTTTTATCAACTTTTTTGTTATCCATTTTAATAACACTACCTTAGGTTGAACTTTTATCAAAAATTATATTTTATACCAATTTAAAAGTCAAGGTGTTTTCAAGTAATTTAAAAGACTTTTAAAACATATTTTAAATTGGAGGAATGATAAATGCTATATTTAAAATATATAATTATTGTGCTTATTAGTGTTTTTATACTTGTGATTTCAGGATTAGCAATAAAAACCAAAAAGCCTTTTAAGATATTGTTTTTTAATGCGTTTTTAGGTATCACTACACTTGCTATTATTAATCTTACTGCAAAATTTACAGGTGCTTATATTTCAATAAACGAATATACGGTAACGGGATGCGGTATTTTTGGCATTCCTGCGATAATATTTTTTTTAATTTTAAGGTTTATTTTCGTGTAAAGTACTTTAAATGTCACATTGAATATGGTAAAATATCATCAGTAGAGAATTTGAGGGTGATATTTTGCTTCAATTTATTTTTGGAAAACCGGCATCGGGTAAGACTTTTGCGGTACTTGAAAAATTGAAATCTTTAAGTGACTCGGGTGAAAAATGTGTAATCATTGTGCCTGAGCAGTTTTCATTCGAAACCGAGCGTGCAGTGCTTAAAACTCTTGGTGATAAAGCAGCAGCAGATACAGAGGTACTTAGTTTTTCTCGCATTTACGATGAGGTGAGCCGAAGATTCGGCGGTATTGCAGGCAAAGTGCTTTCTGATTGTGATAAAATAATATTTATGAAGCGTGCGCTTGCATCCACGAAAGACGAACTTAATTTATGGGGTAAGTATACCCATTCGGTTTCTTTTGCTAAAACCTTGCTTGACACTGTGGGCGAAATGAAAATAAATGCGGTTACCTCGGCCAAGTTGCGCGAAGTTGCCGAAACTATAAATAAGCCAACCCTCAAATTAAAACTTCTTGATATAGCTTTGATTTACGATACTTATGACGGTTTTATCGGTGAAAAGTTTATTGACCCTGCTGATACGCTCACAAAACTTTACAGAATACTAGGTGACTATCGTTATTTTGAAGGTAAAACGGTATTTATCGATTCTTTCAAAGGCTTTACGGGTCAACAATTTAAACTGATTGAAAGAATAATTGCACAAAGCAAGGATGTGTATGTGAGCCTTACTAATGATGTTAATAACACAATCGAATACGGCGTTTATACTAATATTAAAAATGCGGTTTCAAGTATTGAGGCGATAGCCCGAAAATACGGCGTGAAGACAGCAGAGCCTGTAAATACGGGTGAAAGCAGATTTTTAGGAGAATCACTTAAATGTGCCGAAAAAATCATTTCCAGTAAAGAAAAAACAGAATCAGTAAACGATAACAGCATTAAAATTTGCGCCGCCGCAACACCTATAGATGAGGCGGAATTTGCCATCCGAACCATAAGAAAACTGGTGAGGGAGGAAGGATACCGTTATCGTGATTTTGTAATTATAGCACGAGATGCCGAAAGTTATGAAGAGGCGGTGCGTGCTGCCGCCAAGAGAAACCAAACAGTAGTGTTTTATGATAGCAGAATACCGCTTTCTTCTTTCCCGTTGGCGGTAGCGGGTGAGTGTGCCATAAATGCTTTGAGATTCTCCACCGAAAATATATTGAGATTTCATAAAACATCAATGGGAACACTTAGCACCGAAGAAATATCCCAACTTGAAAATTATGCTTATTTGTGGAATATTGAAGGTAAAATCTGGAATACCGAATGGGATATGAACCCGTTGGGGCTAACTTCGGATTACAATGAGGCAGAATGCTCCGAAAAATTGCATAAAATCAATGCTTTGCGAGAAAAAGCAATCGCTCCGATATTAGATTTTAAAGAGAATTTCCACGGTACTGCTTTGCAGATGGCAAAAGCGTTATATAAACTTTTTGAAACTTGTGATATTACCGAGAAATTAAAGCGAATGGCTGAAAAATTCTCGGCAGAGGGTGATGTTTTTTCAAAAGATGTGCTTAAACAGTCTTACAATGAGTATCTGAAAATTCTTGGCAGTATTGTGGTTTGTTTTGGTGAAGCCAACATTAAAACAGAAGAATTTGCAGAAACTTTGCATCTTGCAGTCTCACTTTCGGATGTTGGAGTTATACCACAAACATTGGATCAAGTAACCTTTGGCGCGGCTGACAGAATAAGAATTTTGCGTCCCAAAATAGCATTTATTTTAGGAGCAAACCAAGGTATATTTCCTAAACACACACAGAACAACGGAATTCTTAACACCTCTGAAAGAGAATTCTTAATTAAAAATGATATAAACGTTTCAGATAACTCTATTTTTACGGCTATTGATGAAGAGTATTTGGTTTACAGTAGCATTTGTGTTGCAAGCGAAAAACTTTATATTTCTTATCATGAACAGTCGCTTGCCGGCGAAGTGCGAGAAATGTCAACCTTTGTGGGTGTTTTGAAGGATAAACTTGGTATTCAGGCTCTTAAAGAACCCAATGTGTTGAGTCCTCAAAATGCTCCTGAAACTGTAAATTCTGCCTTTTATGAGTTTTGTTTAAGATTAAGGCAATATCCCGATACAGCACTTTCAATAAAATCTGCGCTTGGCAATACCGATGCTGCCTCTAAAATTAATTTTGTTGAAAATTCGGCAAAGGATAAATCAATGTCGATTTCCGGTGATACCGCAAAAGAACTTTTCGGCAAAAACATCAGAATGTCTGCTTCAAGGTTTGATGTTTTTAACCGTTGCCATTTTGCATATTTTTGTCAGTATGGTTTAAGGGTTAAAAAGTTGCAACCTGCCGATTTTGATGTTATGCAAAGAGGTACCATTGTTCACTTTGTTTTGGAAAGACTTATTAAAGATTATATGGACAGTGCGGTAGATTTAGGCACCGCTGATTTGGAAAAACTCACAGATGATTATATAAGTGAGTATATGGACAGCATTTCAGGTTTTGCAACAGTCAGAACCGTGAAAACAGAGTTTCTTATTTCGAGAATTTCTCGTTCTTTAAAAGAGGTTGTAAGCCATGTTGCAGAAGAAATTTTGCAAAGCGATTTTAAACCTGTTGCCTGCGAACTTAAAATCGGTGAGAACAATTCTTTCAGTTTCCCTTATAGTGAAGGCGAAATTCTTATGAGTGGTAGCATTGACCGTGTGGATAATTATAATGGATATATAAGAATTATTGATTATAAAACAGGCTCTAAAAAATTTAAGTTACCTGATATTTTATTCGGTCTTAATTTGCAGATGTTAATATATCTTTATGCCGTAACAAGAGGAGCGGGAACAGAAGATACCGCGGCGGCGGGAATACTTTATCAACCCGCAAAGCGCGATACTATCGATAATGATTTATCTATGAACGGACTTTTACAATCGAGTACAGAACTTTATTCGGCAATGGATAAAGAGGGTCTCGAAAAGTATGTGCCTAAACTTTTGGTTAACAAGGACGGAAGTGTATCTAAAAAATGTGCTTCATATATTGAAAAAGAGGGATTTACTGCAATTTTTGATTATATAGAAAGGCTTATGGCAAAAACAGGTGACACAATATCAAGTGGTGATATAAGCGTTTCTCCGATTGACGGCAGAGAATCTCCCGCTTGCAAATACTGTGATTTTGCGAGCGTTTGCGGTATTGAAAACAGTGAGATTCCAAGGGTGCCAAGCCTTAAAAATGATGAAGTAATTGAACTTATGAAGGAGGTTTGAAACAATGGCATTTAATCCCACAAAAGAACAAGAAAAAGCCATAATTGCAGCGGGTAATGTGCTTGTTTCAGCCGCCGCAGGATCGGGTAAAACGGCAGTTTTGGTTGAACGTGTAATTGGAAAACTTTGTGATAAGGAAAACGGTATCAGTGCAGATAAACTCCTTATTGTAACCTTTACAAATGCCGCCGCCGCAGAAATGCGCTCGCGTATTGAAAAGCGGCTTGAAGAAGAAATTGCAGAAAAGCCGTGGGACACTGCTCTTATTAAGCAAAAACATCTTTTGGGTAGTGCCAAAATTTGCACGATAGATTCATTTTGCATCGATTTGGTAAGAGAAAATTTTGAAAAACTCGGTATCTCACCCGATTTCAAAATTAGTGACGGAAACTCCTTGAAATCCACAAACGAAGCGGTGTTGGGCGAAATAATAGACCGTTATCTTGAAGAAAATAATGAATTCTTTTTTGAGTTGCTTGACATTGTTGGTGCTGAGTATGACGAGAAAAACTTTGCAGAATTTGTGCTTGGTGTTTATGAATACAGCCGCCAATTACCATTTTCGAAAGTTTGGTTTGACTCTTTAAGCTCGGGTTATAATAATGGTGTTTTTGATAGTGAAAATAAATGGTATAAATATGCTTTTAAAAAGGCAGAACAGGTAATTTGTGATAGTGTTGATTCGCTTGCAAATGCAATTGATTTACTCTGGACAAATGAAACAGCAACAAGTAAATTCTTGCCTGTATTTACAGAGGCGGCTTCGGTTTTAAATGATTTGCTCGATTCCTCAAAATCAAACGATTGGGATGTTTTCTATAACGCTTTGCAAACAGCAAGTTTTTCAAAACTTCCTACCGTAAGAGGTCTTTCAGATGTATATGAAGTTACCGCCGCAAAGGATATTTATAAATACATTAACGAAAAAGTATTCGAAGGTTTGAGAAAACTGTTTTATAGCGATTTTGCGTTTATAAATTCACAGTTTTCCAAGTTCTACAAGCCTATGAAACTTTTATCGGAAATACTAATAGATTTTGATGAAAAGTTATTTGAAGCCTACAAGCAAAATAATACTTTTACATTCCATAACACAGAGCATCTTGCATTAAAACTTTTATGTGATGAACGAAACGGTGAGATTGTTGTTCGCGAAGATGCCTATGAACTTTTGAGTCGTTTTAATGAGGTTATGGTTGACGAATATCAAGATACTAACGATTTGCAGGATATGCTTTTCTATGTGCTTTCAAATAGGGAAGAGTATCTGTTTGTGGTTGGGGATGTAAAGCAGAGTATTTACGGTTTCAGAGGTGCCAACCCTAAAAACTTTTTACATAAAAAGGACCGCGCAGTGGCTTTTGATGAAGCGTGCGGTAAAGGGGCGCAAAAAATAATTCTGGGCAAAAATTTCCGTTGTAAAAAAGAAGTTTGCGAATTTATAAATTTTGTTTTTGCAACGGTTATGAACGGGGATACGGGAGATATAGTTTATAACGCAGAAGAAAAACTGATTCCCGCTGCTGAATACCCATTTACAGAAGGTATTTCAACCGAAATCAGCCTTATTAATACTAGTGGCAGTGATGAGGAAAATATAAAACTTGAAGCTCGCGAAATTGCGGATTACATAAGAAAAACTATGGATTCGGGAGAGGTTATAAGGCAAGATGAAAAAACCTTAAGAAAGGCACGATACCGTGATTTCACTATACTTTTGCGTTCTGCAAAACTCAAAGCACCGCTTATGGCAGAAGAACTTAAAAGGCAAGGAATCCCTGTAACCTATAATGTTGAAGATTTTGCTGAAAGCATGGAAATTGCAGTTATTTTGAATCTGCTCGCCGTTATTGATAACCCGCAGTCTGACATTGAGTTGCTATCCGTAATGATGTCCACTATATTCCAGTTTACTGCCGAAGAAATGGCAAAAATCAGAGTTGGTAACAGATACGAAAGTTTATATGCAGCGGTTGTAAAATCAGCAGAAAATGGTAACGAAAAAACAAAAGATTTTTTATGTAAAATGGAAAAATATCGGTTATTATCGGTTATAAATACCATACCGCGTTTTATAAGCGTTTTGCTTGAAGAAACGGGATTTTTGCAACTTGTAACTGCTATGACTGATGGAGTTAGAAGAAGGAATAATTTGCTTCTTCTTGTTGGTTATGCTACAGAATACTGCGAGAATCAAAATGGTGGACTCGGTGCTTTTATACGCTTCATTAAAAAGCAGTCCGAATCGGGAATAAAGGCAGCAGGAGCAGTTACGGGCGGAGATTCGGTTAAAATTATGAGTATACATGCTTCAAAGGGTTTACAATTCCCGGTTTGCATAGTGGCAAACCTTGCGGGTGATTTTAATGATAGCGAAGCGCGTGACTATTCGGTCTACACAACAGATTTTGGTATCGGCTTCAAGTATTATGATGAAACTGATAAAATCCGTTACACATCGATAAGTCGTGAGGCTATCCTTGATAAAATCCGTGCAGAAAGGCTTTGCGAGGAAATAAGGCTTTTATATGTGGCACTCACCAGAACACAGGACAGGTTGTTTATGACCGCCGCTATGGCAGATGTTTACAAAAAATGTGAAGAACTAAAAACAATGCTTATATCCTCGGGTGGGAAAATAACCTCGGGTCTTTTTGCTCGCACAAAACGTTATTCGGATTGGCTTATTTTATCTCTTTTATTGCATCCTGCGGGAAAGGAACTAAGAGGATGCGGAGGTTCGCTTATATTAAGTGATGATAATAGTGAA
>JAZTXU010000209.1:0-5237 GCA_045636565.1 Acutalibacteraceae bacterium | reverse complement strand
GAAATGTCACCTGCGGTGGCTCTCAAGGTGGGTTCAACAGTGTTTTGTGATAAACGGTGCTCGTTAGTTCTTCTGCCGCGAATCAAATCGCCAAAGCGCTGTACAATTACATTGCCATTACCAATCATATTTGCAAGCCTTGAAATACTTTCGGCATATTCAGTGGGCTGGTTAAACGGCTCTGTAAAACGGATTGAAGAAAGAATTGCAAAGTTGCAGTTTTCTGTTCTCTTTTCGTCCTCGGCGTAAGAATGTCCGTTAGCGGTGATGATTCCGTGGTTGTTTTCAGCCGATACAAGACCACCCTTATTAAAGCAGAACATTCTGCAACGGTCTTCAAAGGTTTTGGTTTTGTAAAGAATTTTCGGCTCATAAATCTTATCTGAAAACTCTTTCCAGATAATATCCTTCATCTCAACGCGAACGCCGATATCTATATGATTCGAGTGCATTTTAACACCGAATGAACGGCAGAAATCCGCCACAAAGTTAGCTCCGCTTCTGCCTGTGGCAATAATGATTTTCCTAGCCTTAATTTGTTCGCCGTTTGTGTAATTTAGGATATAACCGTCGCCCTCTTTTTCAACAGATTTACAATCGTAAAAATGAAGTGTTTCCACGCCGTTTTCCTCAATGGCGTGTATGAGGTTTTGCATGGTGATAAAGTTTTTATCCGTACCTAAGTGCTTAACGTTCATATCAAGCAATCTGAGGTTGTTTTGGAGGCATTTAAGTTTTAAATCCTCGTTTGATTTATAAACCTTAACTTCTCCGGAGGTACAGTATTTATTAAGGATTTTATCAACCTCATCAATATACTGATTTGCCAATGTATCGCCAAGTTCTTCGCCCAAAGTGCCGCCGTAAGCGGTACCAAGGTTGAATTTACCGTCCGAAAAAGCGCCGGCCCCTGCATATCCGCTTGTGATACTACAAATTTTACAGTGAACACAGGTACTGTTTCTGCCTGCGGGACAGTTACGCTTTTTAAGGGTATTTCCGCGCTCGGTTATAACGATTTTCATATCGGGGTTATTTTCTTTAAGTCTATAAGCTGCCATAAGACCGCCTATGCCTCCACCGATAATAGCAACGTCACAAATCTTGAACTGAGACATTTAAATCAATCCTTTTAAGTTTTTAGCATAAAAAAGGACTACATTTTCAAATGAGGAAAATGCAGTCCTTACTGCTTACTGATTATATACTATTTTTAACACATTGTCAATTAGTTATTAATACCATTAAGCATTTCTTCAATTGATTTTTCAAGCAATTTCAGCGATGAAGCTGAAACTTTACCCAAGGGATAACCATTTATTGAATATTGATATTTTGTTGCGCTGAATTTTGTAAATTCAACAACTTCTTCGCCGTCTTTTTCATCGATAAAATGATATATCATTGAATATTGAGGTTTTTCTTTTAATTCATCAATGGTGAAATCCGAGCATTTAAGCAATATACAATCCTCATAAAAAGTCTGGAATGGCATAGATTTAACCGATTTGCCGTTAAGTGTTACAATAAACGCATCTTCGGCATTTTCATCAGGATTTTCTTTAAAACTAAAATGGTATGTTTTGTCACCTGCTTTGAAAGTGAAAGAGTTTAAAGCATCCAGGAAGTTAATGGTTATCATATCGGAATAGAAATAAGAGGATTGCATACTTGCAAATTTAATTGATTCGGCTTCGGCCGATACCTTTTTAATGATTTTGGCATCATCTGAATAAACGGCATAGTTACCGTCTGCCTGAAGTTTGAATTTATAAGTGAAAACCTTGTTTTCAATCTCCATTTTAGCCTCAAAATCAGGCTTATCAAAACCAAGACCCTTTAGGGTGGCGGGTTTAACATCAAGAGCATAGGCACCTGAAATGTCAGTAATTCCGCTTCGGAATACATTCACAACAAATTCCAAATTATCCGAAGCCACTCGAATGGTGGGAGTCATAATTTTATAAGTGGGCACACCGGATGCACTTTCATCTATCAAGTGTTTAACGGATATAGGCTCTGATATTTTGCTGCCCGAAATGGTGAGCTTGTCAAATGTGCTGAGCATACCGGTATCTGACTTATAAGCTGAGGAAACATTTGTAAGCGAAATGGGTGAAATTGGGTCGGTATTTGCAAGTGAAACCGGAGAAAAGTCTATTGCTTCTTTTAAGGTGTTGTTAACCACATAAATTTTATCGGAATCAAGAAGTTTGAAATAGTATCCGCTTTTATCGGGTGATTCATTACCGATCAGGTATGTGATTGTATTACCGTTTTTATCGGTAACATCTGCTCTGACTCTGGTATCAACAAGACCGCATTCTTCGGCAGTACGCTTTGTAACCTCGCGTGTGGCGGTAACTGAAGCCATATTTTCTGGTATTTCGCCTATGCTTGACGAACTTAAAATATCTTCACTAAAACCTTCGATAAACCAGGTTGAAGAAGAACCGGTAACATTTGAATAAAGTTTAAAGGTACCGCTATTGTTATTAATGGTGATTTTTCTGAAATCGTTACTGTTGAGTTTTAAAACCTCAATGGGTTCAAAAACCGTTGCTTCCTCTACCTGTTTTTCTTTAACGAGTTTAAAAATAGCGAAGGTACCTCCTGAAAGTATTGCAACAGCAAGCAACGCTGCAATAACTTTTGGGAAGAATTTTTTCTTTTTAAAGTCAGACGCACTTTTTTTATGCTCTGTGGGAGTAGAAAAAATAGTGGAGGAATCTTCAATTATTTCTTCGGTGTTTTTCTCGTTTTCGGGAAAATTATTCATATTATGCGTTCCTTCTCTTAATGTAAATGAAAATTGCTGCAGCAATAATGATTAAGGGGATAACTGTTACAAAAATGGTTTCCAGATTATTAACTGCTGCTTCGGTAACCTCTGCATTGAAATTAACTGTCTCAATTACTCGAGTTTCAAACATAATGCCAATATCAAGTGCATTTGCGGCACGTTCTGTAACAAAGAATGAGATTTGTTTGTTTGATGCAGGAGAATCCTGTGTGTAGAATGAAGGATTGAGGAAATCAACACTGCTGAATGCCATTACATAGCTTCTAACCTCAACACTGTTACCCTCTTCGTCTTCAACATAAGAATAAGTGTCAGACTGGAGCACGGTGGGATAACTCTTGGGAGTGTACTTGTCATAATCTTTCCATTCGTTTGTAACATCAAGCGGAGCGGCGATTGCACCGCTGGAAGTTGCCATAAGTGATGTAACGGTAATTCTGCCGCTTTGATCAAAAATGGGGGAGAGAGGTACATTATAGTCAGTCTGGCAATAGTTTATTTCGTCAGTAATAACATCATTACCGGTGGGCAAGGTGTAAATGGCGGTTTTCTGGTTAGGTGCGTGGTATCCACCATCTGTTTCCCATAAAACTCCTTCTTCCACGAGGATACCCCATTCTGATAGAAAATCTGAAAGGTTGGGGTGGTAAGGCTCGGTTGCAGAAGCAAAGTAAATAAGACCCTTATCAAGCTTCTTGTCATTATTAAGATAATCGGCAAGTGCAAAGATTTCATCTTCTGAAAAGTCTATGGTAGGAGCGGCAATTACAACGGCATCATACTTGTTGGGGATAGAAGTTATTACACTGTCGGAAATAATGTCAACCTCATAGTTATTCTGTTTCAAGAACTGAATATAATTTTCAGTGTAATTCTTGGTTGAATGACCTGTTAAAACAGCAATTCTCTTATCTTCTTCGCTTGTAACATAAGCAATGGCACTTGCGAGTGCAGTTTCAATGTTATTTCCTGTTACGGTTCCGTTTAGTGACTCACCATACATACTCGCGATATATGAAGTGTAGTCATCAGGAGCGGTAACTTCATAAATATCAATGAAACTGAGCTTTTTATATCTTGAGGCACCATTTATAAAGCAGGTAACCAAAATGTCGCCGTAATATAGGGGACTGTTGGGATATTTTTTCTGGAGTTCAGTATATTCATTGGTGTCCGGGTCAATGAATTTAACACTGATTTTGCTATTTAAATTTTCGTATCTTTCAATAAGTTTAGCGGTCTGTTTGTAATATTCGGTTCCGTAATAGTAGCCGAGCTGCTCGGCTGCGTATTGATCCATACCGCCGCCAGTGTAATTTTCCAAATCGGCACAAATATAGATATTAACGCTTCTGTTGATACTTTCGATAAATTCGGCATTTGCATCGCTTATGGTATTCTTCTTATCAACAGACATATCAAATTCAAGTGTGGTACGCTTTTCAAGAACGCCAAATAAAACATTGATAACAATAGCACCAATAAGCACAATTGCTGTAATGGCGATAGAATATCCGCCACGTCTTAATAAAGCATGATTTTTGATAAGTTTTTCTTTTTTAGGCTTTTTATTGTTTTTGGCTTTTTTGTTTTCGGTATCTATAATCTCTTTTTCGGGGTTGATATCATTTTTCTTTTTCATTTCAAAACGCCTCCTTTAAGCCCATCTTCTTCTTTCGAGTGAACGAACACACAAAAAGAGGAAAACTGCGGTAACGGTAACAAAATAAACAATATCGGGAATAGAGAAAATATTGTTACCAAATTCATAAAATGTGTTTGTAAATGTGAGCTTTTGTAAGAAAAGTGCTGCATATTCAACTATTGTTGCCCAAATTTTCTCAAAAGTTGTAACGGCTTCGGGAACCTTTATCATATTAGCAACATTTAAAAGCATAAGGATGTTAACAAGAAGAGTGATAATTGCTGAGATTACAGCACTTTCGGTAAGGGATGATATAAACATACCAATAGAAATAAGCACGCAACCTAAAAGCAATACACCGAGTAAGGAATAAATGAAAGGCAAAATACTTACGGAAACATATCTGTTAAATATGATTTCAAAAGCAATTGTGGGAATAAAACCTATTGCATAAACTGCCAAAGCAGCAAAGAATTTGCCTAAAACAATGGAGGTTAATTTTACTGGAGATGTAAGTAAAACCTGGTCAACCTTCTGGCGCTTGTCTTCACTCATAATACGCATGGTAAGAATGGGAACCACAAGTATAACAATGGTGGACATCTGCATAATAACTGTTGATGTTTCGGGGTAACCCATGCTGAATAAATCTACAAAGAAAAGGCCCAAAAAGAAATAAAATGCTGCAACAACAACATAACCTATGGGTGTTGTAAAATAAGATTTAAATTCTCTTTTAAATATAGCGCACATTTAATTTTCCTCCTTTTCGGTATCGGTTTCGGGTTC
>JAZTXU010000208.1:0-7813 GCA_045636565.1 Acutalibacteraceae bacterium | reverse complement strand
CATTTTATTCCATACTTAGCGCAACGGCGGATGTTTTCACAATAAACCTCAAGAAGTTCATCAACATTTCCTCTGCCAAGTTTAATATTTTCGTGAACGGGGATTGATTCTATAACATCGAAAACTAGACCGTTTTCCTCGCACGCTTTTTTCATTTCCGCAAGGCTTTCCTCGGGCCAAACCTCACCGGGCTTTACATCGTAAACCGCGGATACTATCGACCGCATACCGGGAATTTGAGAGATATATTGCAAAGAAACGGGGTCTTCTTTTCCGTACCATCTAAAGGATAATTTCATTTTCATAAAAATGCCTCCTACTAATAAAATATAATAAATCTATTATATTATAAATCGACTTTTTTGCAAAATACATTTAATAGATATGCTAAAACATTGCAAATATAGTCATCAAGTTATAAATTTAAACTTTTTAACTCTAATAAATTCTTTTGAACTTGACAAATATACCAAAAATGCTTTATTATAATAATTACATTAAACTTGAAAGAGGAATTATTGTGAATAAAAAAACCGTTATAATCATTGTTTCTGTAATCGCAGCACTAGCAATTGCCACCACTGCAACAATTGCAATTTTATCTTCAAATTTAGGCGGTAAGTCTGACAAAAAAGATGATAAAAATAATGTATCAAGCAGTGAAAATGCAAAAAACGATACTGATTCCGCTCCCTCGACCGACAGTACCGCATCGCAAGATGAAACTACCCTTGATGGTGACAATTCAGATATTGATAATTCTGTCATATCCATCCCTGCCGCGCCAAACGATATTACAACCTTTATTGGCGCCAATGCTACCGCAAATATCGGCGGCAAGGTATCTGTCCCGATTTTTGTAAGTTCTAATAAAGGCTTTTTGGCGGTTTTTGGCAGTCTAAAATACGATACTTCCGTACTCAAATACACCGGTTATAAAAAAGGTAACCTTTTTGCTAACTACGAATTTTTAGAATCAAACGGCGAAATCAAATTTATGTTGGATAATGATAAAGATATCACTAAAGATGGTGTTCTTTATTATGTTGAATTTGATGTTGTTGCAAAGAATCCGACTACAACCACTATTGAATTTGCGATAGCCGAAAACATGGTGGCAAACCAATCCGTTCAGTATGTAAAGTTTGAAACTGTTAACGGCAGCGTAACAATTAAATAATTAATCAAAATTTTAAACCCCGAAACAGTTTTTTAACCGTTTCGGGGATTTTTTTAGTTATTTATTAAAATAAGATTTGGTTTGCCAATATAATTTAATTTGTATTTTTCTACATAATCCATTGCAGTTTCAAGAGATTCACCGTCGTAAGCACTCATAGCATCATGAGCATCAAAGCCGAAGGTTATGGGTGCTTTTTCCTCGCCTGCAACCGAATAAAAGATTTCGTTTGGATAATGTCTGTTTGTGCGAATCCCTAAAAAGTTGATTTCAAGCGGAATATTATATTCTCTTGAAGCTACACAAATTTTGCGTAATTCTTCGCGGTAAAGCTCTTTATCGGGTGTGTAAAACAAGCAATCAGGGTGAGCTATATATGTGTATTTTTTGGTTTTAATTCCGTTAACAATGGTTTTTACATATTTTTTTAAAAGCTCATAATCATCAGTTTCTTTAGCACAGTGCAAACCACCCAGAGATTCATCACTGAGGAAATGACCGCCTAAGATAAGATATTCGGCACCCGATTCGGTCGCAAATTTAAGCATTCTGTCAAAATCATCAGGATAATACTCCATTTCGTAACCGACTTTAATATCAATTTTATCCTTATATTTCTCTGCCAAAGCCTTTATTTCATCACAATAATCCTTAGCCTCTGCGGTGTATACTCTAAAACCCGATTCTGAGCCGTTACCACAAACAAAAGGTGCATGGTCGGAAAATCCCATATATTCAATTCCACAGTCGATAGCCCTTAAAACATATTCCTCGGGAGTTTCTGAAGCGTGATGCGACCTATAAGTGTGGGTATGATAATTATAATTCACTATCAGCACTTCCTTTGCTAACCTTTTTGTATTCCAACCTTGACCAGAGAATTATAATTATCTGCGCGGGGATTCCTAACAAAAAAATCTTCCATAAATTATCAACAAAAAGCAATAATGTAACAAACACCGCCGCCAATACTGACCACATAAGGAGCGAGATTATAAAATAATTTCGCCTCTTATTAAACCAAATTGAATTTAGCACTAACCACACAACAAAAGTTAGCGGCACCGCATAAACAAAGGAAAGCCATGTGAATTTTATTCCGCTTCCTGCTACAATATCTATCATAACAAAGCCCGCCAAAGCTATAAGCCATACCGCCAATACACAAATACCTGTTATAAATGCGTGGTTATGTAGTTTTTTAAAAGCAGAAATTTTATCCATAGTTTTCTGTTTGTGCTCTTCTTCAACCATAAAATCCAAAGAAACACCGAATAAATCAGCAATTTCCTTGAGCACAGCCACATCGGGAATAGCCTCTGCTCTTTCCCATTTTGAAATAGATTTATCGGAATAATTAAGACGCTCTGCAAGTTCTAATTGGGTAAGACCCCTCTCACGTCTTAATTCCGCTATATTTTTAGCTATAATATTCTTCAGTTCTGACATATAAAACCTCACCAATGAACTATTATGAGTATTTTACCATTTAATGCGGTTATAGTCAACCAAATTGACGGATTTTTTTATTTTAAATGAATTTCTTTAAGTTTTTTGCTGTTTTGAAGAAATCCTTCTCGTAAAAAATCAAAATCTGCTCCCGATGAAATCAAATCAAATCCCATTTCGTTCCAGTGCTTTAATGTGGATTCCGAAAAATCTCCCGTTGAAATTCCCACATATTTGCCTGCTGATTTAAGTTTTGCAATTATTTCCTTGATAAGTTCGGTAACCTCATCACAAAAAACATCGCCCAATCTTCCGATAGAACCCGATAAATCGTTTGCACCTACTATATAACCGTCAATATATTCATTTTTCATTATTTCATCAAGATTTCTTACAGTTTCAATATGCTCCACCTGAATAAAACGGCACATTGTTTTGTGATGAGAAGCTACATAGTCAGCCACATTTGAAAAACCGTAATTAACAGCATTCATAGGTCCGAAACCTCTGACACCGTAAGGAGGATATAGTGTATATGATATCAAACGGTTTGCTTCCTCGGCGGTTTTCACCATTGGGAAAATTATTCCGTCCACACCCATCTCCAGTATTTTTTTAGTGGCGGTCAAATCGTCCTGCGGTGCTCTTACTATAACCTGCGTTCCGCCCGACTGCACACCTAAAATAAGATTTTGCAGGCTTTCGTATGAAAGATAACTGTGTTCTAAATCAATCCATACAAAATCGTATCCAGCAGAACCTGCAATTTTTCCAACTGCAATATCATTCAGATTTATATGTGTTCCTATTGTTTTTTCACGATTTATAATTTTTTCTTTAAGCATAAATTTCACCCTATTTTAATACGATATCCTCTGATATACGCCTTTGGCGCATCATCAACAATGTAATTTGCCATAAGCACTTCACCACAAGGCAATTGCAACCAAGCAGAATAGCCTTGGTCAGGTTCTTCATCCACAGCACCGTCATGGTCCACCAAATAAACCTGCGGATTCATAATTTGCGGATTTGATACCTCTTCGTCCGAAATCATACACATTTTTAAATCAGGATAATAACTCTCTACTAAAAATTCACGGAAAGACAGCAATATTCTGCCGTCGCCAAGATACCCTATGAAGGGTCTGTGCATACCTTTTATCGGTATTTCCTGCAATCCGTCAAAACTTTCACCATTATCATTAGAATAAGCAATAAACCCATTGTAACCAAGATGCGAATCTTCTCTGATAAAAACAGCAATTTTGCCGTTTTTAAGCTCTAAAGCGGCAGGCTCAATAAATCTATACCTTTCATCGCTCGCAACCATTACTGCATCCGTCCAGGTTTTACCGCCGTCATAACTTTTGTGAGCCAATATTTCAGACTTTGACATTTTTTGATTTTGGCGGCTCACACACAAAAGTAAACTGCCGTCCGAAAGCTCGCGCACCTTATCAGAGCAAAAACCGTAAACCCCTATATCGTACTTGTCGGTCCAACTGTCACCGTCATCGTTACTTTCAAATGTATAGAATTTTGTTTCTTCTGTATAAATCGTTCCGCTTATTCGGTCACACACAAGTATTATTCTGCCGTCGCTCAGTTGATTAACCCTTATACTGTTCCATTGGTCGCCGTGATGTGTTTCTTCGCCGATATATTGCTTTTCTGACCATGTATAACCGTCGTCATCGCTCTTTCGCATCACAATATGGCTGCCGTTTCTGTCACAATGTGCCGTACATTCGTTATAAAAAACAAGTATTCTTCCGCTATAAGTTCTTATCATATCGGGCCAGCCTTCCATAATAGAGTCATTACGGGTGATTGTAAATTTATTTATTTCAATTTTTTCCATATTCTGATCCCTCCTGTATATGATATTATAATGTGCAATTTTATAAATGTAAATTGCATTTTTAGGTCTAAATATTGCAATTTTTGCAAAAGTATTGTATATTTAATTGATGAGGTGAATCAAATGGAAAATTATAAAAGAATCGTTAAAGAATATAAAAACATAAGTTTACGATATACAAGAGGAAAAATAGACATTTTCCCCAACAAACAATTTCATTCTTACTATGAAATATATCTGTTTTTGGGCGGAAAATCCGAATTTTTAAACGACCACATAAAAAAGCCTCTTGAACCTTATAACCTCGTTATAATACCACCGGGTGAATACCATTGCTTCCGCGTGGATGAAGAATTTAACAGTTACGAGCGTTGTGTGCTGAATATTCATACAGATTTTTTAAATGAAGATATCCTGAAAGATGCATTTTGTAACAAAGAATTATTAGCGCTCACCTTAAATCACCGAATCGTTCAAAATTTATTATACCTTAGGGACTCTGCGGTTAACAGCAAAAGCAACGATTTCGAATATATACTTTCCGCAATCGCCACAGATATTGTTTTCCTTATAAAGCAAAGCTCTGAACGCTTAAAAATAAAAACCTCAGATTCATTAAATCCTGTTTCTATTCAGATAATAAATTATATAAACGAAAATTATAAAGCAAATATTGAAATTGCGGATATTGCCAATTACACATCTTTTTCTCCATCTTCGGTATCCCATATATTTAAAAAAGATTTTGGTGTAAGCTTAAAAAAATATATAACCGAAAAGCGTATGAATGAAATGTATATACATCTCAAAAAAGGCGAAAAGCCCTTAACGGTAGCAAACAATTTTGGATTTTTGAATTATTCCACATTTTACAGAAGTTTTAAATCTTATTTTGGTAAATCCCCTTCAAAAATATAGCAAAACTGTTTTTAAATTTAAAATACACACAACCGACAAGCCATAACCGTCATATATTTTAATATCTCGCAAAACGGAGGCTGAGTCGATTGTTTAAAATGATACTTGACTTAATATCGGGAATTTTTTATTTTGCTTTACATGTAACAGGTGCGGGAGCTTTTCCTCCTCCCCTTTCAGCAAAGCGCGAAGAAGAACTTTTAGAAAAAAGTCGACTGGGTGATATTGAAGCCAGAAATCTGCTTATTGAACATAATTTGCGCCTCGTGGCTCACATTGTAAAAAAATATTACGCAACAGGAGCCGAGCCCGAT
The DNA here is from genome assembly GCA_045636565.1 of Acutalibacteraceae bacterium. Lineage (GTDB taxonomy): Bacteria > Bacillota > Clostridia > Oscillospirales > Acutalibacteraceae > UBA737. The sequence continues at coordinate 2,088 of JAZTXU010000208.1, read as the reverse complement.
GACCTTATATCGATAGGCACAATCGGTCTTATAAAAGCGGTTTCTTCTTTTAAATCCGATAAAGGAATACGCCTTGCAACCTACTCCGCCCGTTGCATTGAAAACGAAATTCTTATGTTTTTCAGAAATCAGAAAAAAACAGCTCAGGATGTATTCATAAGCGACCCTATTGACACCGATAAAGACGGTAATACACTTACTCTGATTGACATAATAGCCGATAATCGCGATATAGCCGATGAAATAGACACCAAAATAAAATTAGAAAAATTAAAGGTTATAATCCCCAGTTGCCTTGATGAACGCGAGATGCAAATTATAAAAATGCGATACGGATTGGGGGGCTGTGAAGAACTCACCCAAAGGGATATTGCTAAAAAACTGGGAATTTCACGAAGTTATGTATCCAGAATAGAAAAAGCCGCCTTAGAAAAACTAAGACGGCAGTTTTAATGAAAATATTTAATCCTTATTTTCCAATGTATACTTAATATATTCCGCAACAATAGGAGCTAATTTCTTTATTTCCCAACCTGAAGAATTTACGGTTAAATCATAAGCTTCGGGGTCTCCCCATTTACTGTTTGACATAAAATCACGAAGATGTGCGCGGTTTTTATCAATTCGATGCATCTTTTTATACATCTGCTTTTCGGTAAACTTTTCGTCGCTTTCAGCACGGGCAAAACAACGCTTAAGCTTGCATTCCTTAGTAGCACAAACGAAGATATTAAACGGTTTGTAATCCTTTAATATTATATCAGCATTTCTGCCAACAATAATGCAATCTTTGCCTGCCTCGGCAATTTTTTCAATAACCTTGCGTTGCTCTGAAAAGAGGGATGTATGCGGTTGTTTCATAACCATTCCAACATCAAAAGAGTGACCGTAAGATATCGGGTAATTATGATACATACCATTTTCCAAAACAGATTCAACAAATTCTTCCTTTAAGCCTTTATTCTCTGATATTAAAGAGATTATTTCTCTGTCATAATACTCATATCCCAATATATCAGCAAGCCTTTTTCCAAGTTCTCTTCCGCCGCTTCCAAATTCACGTCCAATGGTTATAATTTTCATAAATTAATCCCTTCTTCCATAATAATTACTATGTGGATGTCGAAATAGGGCAAAGACTTATTTCGACTGCGAATTCTTTGAATTCGCAAACAATTACCAACGGTAATTAATATAATTTTTACCATAAATATTATATCATTTTTAAGAAAAATTTTCAAGATTTTTTTAATGATTATAATGCAATTTGTATTGATTTATTAAAATTAATAAAAATTAAAAACGGTCGGGAAACGACCGTTTTTTTGCATACAATTAACCTTTATTGTCAAAACATTATTTATGAGCTTTAATCACCACTCCAATGTTGTATTACATATTGTGCAAGATTCTTGACCAAAGATAATCTCATTGCCGCAATTCGGACATTTATATTTCTTCAAACTATCCTTGCTTTTATCTAAATATGCTCTTCTTAATAAACGTATTTCTTTGTTTGTATCGCAGGTTTTATCTATCAACTCACCAAAGCCGTACAATAAAAGCATACTGATTCCCGAGGATATAATTCCCACAAATATAGTGGTTAATCCTGTGGTTATAGCCAAAGACGAACCGTTTGAAATGATCATCATTCCCGAGAAAAAGAAATATGCTATTCCAACTATAAATACTACCCACGCCAAAATCTTGATTTTTTTACCCACGTTACCCATAAAATGAAACCTCCTTAAAACACAAAAGTATAAGTAACCGAATTAATCATAGACTATTTTTGTCTATTTGTCAATAGATAATTCTTATCTATGCTAAAATGCACAGCATAGGAGTGATTGCTTTGAAAAAATATTATGAGCTTTTACGGGCTTTACGAGAAGATTCCGAACCGAAAACAACTCAAGCTCAAGTAGCCCAAAACTGCGGTATTACCCAACGTAAACTTTCTTATATTGAAAAAGGAATTACAGAACCAAACATTGAAGACTTAAAAGCGTTATGCTTATATTACGGAGTTTCGGCAGATTATATTTTAGATTTACCATATAATCTTGACCACCCGGAAAAATA
>JAZTXU010000207.1:0-2912 GCA_045636565.1 Acutalibacteraceae bacterium | reverse complement strand
ATGCAGATTAAAAGCATACCTAAAGCTATTACTTTTTTAGGCGAACTTGAGGTCCGTGGAGAAGTTTATATGCCACGGGAAAGTTTTTATAAGCTCCAAGAACGCCAAGAGCTAAACGGTGAGGCAATAGCAAAAAATCCGCGTAATGCCGCCGCAGGCTCACTTAGGCAGAAAAATCCCAAAATCACCGCAGAGCGCGAACTTGATATATTCGTTTTCAATATTCAGCGCATTGTTGGAAAGGAATTTACATCTCATATTGAAACACTCAATTTTATTAAGGATTTAGGGTTCAATACACTTCCAACCTACAAAAATTGCAAGAATGCAGATGAAATAATTGCGGAAATTGAGCGCATTGGTAACAGTCGAGGAAATTTGCCTTATGATATAGATGGTGCTGTTATCAAAGCGGATAATTTGAATTACAGAACAACTCTTGGTAGCACTTCAAAATACCCCAAATGGGCGGTAGCCTTTAAATATCCTCCTGAAGAGAAGGAAACCGTGCTAAAAGAAATCGAGGTGGCGGTTGGAAGAACGGGGGCACTTACTCCTACTGCAATATTTGAACCTATCATGCTTGCGGGCACATCGGTAAGCCGTGCAACCCTTCATAATGAGGATTTTATCACCTCTAAAGGCATCGGAATAGGTGATACGATTATAGTTCGCAAGGCAGGGGATATTATTCCTGAAGTTCTATCTGTTAAAGAACATTGCGAAAATTCTTCTATATTCAAAATGCCGGAATTTTGCCCTTCTTGTAATTCTCCGGTTTTCCGAGAAGAGGGTGAGGCGGTAATTCGTTGCACTAATGCTGAATGTCCGGCTCAGCTTCTCAGACATTTGATTCATTTTACCTCACGCGATGCTATGGATATCGAGGGCTTGGGTCCTGCTGTATTGGAACAGCTACTTGAAGCAGGTCTTATAAATAATATTGTAGACATTTATAATATCGACTATGAAAAAATGGTTTCACTCGAAAGAACGGGGGAGAAGTCGGTAGAAAATCTTAAAAACGCTATCGAAAAATCAAAGGAGAATGATTTGTCCCGCTTGATTTTTGCATTCGGTATTCGTCATATTGGTGCCAAAGCGGCAAAACTCTTATCCGAAAGATTCTTGAATATTGATGCTATTCTTGCGGCTAAAACAGAGGATTTTGAGGCTATTGATGGTTTCGGTCATATTTTAGCCGAATCTGCCGCAGAGTTTTTCTCACTTGTGCATACCCGTGATATGGTGGAAAAATTAAGAGCCTATGGCGTTAATATGAACTCATTAAAAGAGGTTAATGATACCCGTTTTGCAGGAAAAACCTTTGTTTTGACAGGCACACTTCCAACTTTAACCCGTGCCGAAGCCTCTGCTATAATAGAAAGCTTTGGCGGCAAAACATCTTCATCGGTTTCGAAGAAAACTGATTTTGTCTTAGCAGGTGAAGAAGTGGGAAGTAAGCTCGATAAGGCAAATAAATTAGGTGTAACTGTAATTACCGAAGAAGAATTTAACGAAATGATTAAATAATTATTGACAAATTAGGTTTACGGTAATAAAATATCTATGTAATCTTCAGGGCGAGGTGTAATTCCTCACCGGCGGTAAAGCCCGCGAGCCTTTAAAAAAGGTTGATTTGGTGAAATTCCAAAGCCGACGGTACAGTCCGGATGAAAGAAGATGTGTATATTCGCATTCTAGCCCTGTTGTATTTTTACAACAGGGTTTTATTTTTTGGAGGTAACTATGAGCAGTAAAAATAATCTCAAAAAAATATCGGTTGTTGCAATGCTTTGCGCGTTGGCTTACTTGTGTATGTTTTTGTTTAAGTTCAAAATCAGTTTTTTAACCTTTGATTTTAAGGATGCGTTTCTTGCAATAACCGCATTTCTTTATGGCCCGTTATATGCTTCTGTTTCGGCTGTATTGGTGGCTTTTCTGGAGTTTATATCCGTTAGCGACACGGGAATTTACGGCTTTTTAATGAATGCAATCTCAAGTGTTGCTTTTGCAGGTGTTTGCGGTCTTATTTATAAATATAAAAGAACTTTTTTCGGCGCGGTTTTCGGTGCAGTTATTGCCGTTGTTGTTATGACGGGTGTGATGCTTGTTGCCAATTATTTTATTACGCCTTATTATATGGGTGCCTCAAGAAGTGATGTTGCCGCCATGATACCAACACTGCTATTGCCTTTTAATTTGATTAAAGGTACTATGAATATGGCTATAACATTAATTCTTTACAAACCAATAACCAATGCGCTCAAAAGAGCCAAACTTTTGCCCAAAACCAATATACCGACCAGTAAGGCAAAAACGGTTGCTTTAACTGTAATTTCTTTGATTATTGCCGTTGTGGCTGTGTTTTTGATTATTTATTCCTTTAACGGAAGCTTTGAATGGCTTGGTTAAACATTAAAAAGCACACCCTTGTTTTAGAATGGGGTGTGCTTGTTTTATCTAAAAATTTGACAAAAATTGTAAATTGGATTCAAGGTAAATATTTCTTGACAATTTTATACAATCATTGTAAAATTATATGCAATGTTACAAATTATGTCATTAATCTTGGTGTTAGCAAAGATGGGTAACAGTAATATTGGTTTTTGCGAAAAATAAAACCGCCCAAGTATTTAAAATACTCGGGCGGATTAATATGGAGCTGAAGATGGGACTCGAACCCACGACCTGCTGATTACGAATCAGCTGCTCTACCAACTGAGCCACTCCAGCATGTTATTACAGAAAAATATTACTGATTTCTATAGTAGTTGGTTTATTGATTTTAATTATCACAAATCTGCAATTGTCAATCGCTATTATATCAAGATTTTTAGTTTAAGTCAAGATTAAGATTTTTATTAAACAGATTGAATGGATGTAAATTCTCAAAAGGGGGAATGTTTGTG
>JAZTXU010000206.1:0-2934 GCA_045636565.1 Acutalibacteraceae bacterium | reverse complement strand
AGCCCTGATAAGCGCCGTTTCGAGCTTCGTAACCCCGATGCTACCTGCAACCCCTATTTCTGCTATGCTGCTATTCTTATGGCAGGTCTTGACGGTGTTAAGAATAAGATTGACCCAAGCGCTAACGGTTGGGGTCCTTATGATATGAACCTTTATAATCTTCCTGAGGAAGAAAAGGCTAAACTTAAGGGTCTTCCTGTTTCTCTTGATGAAGCACTCGATTGCTTAGAGGCTGATTATGAATACCTCACCGCAGGCGGAGTATTCCCCGAAGAACTCATTAAGAACTTTATTAAGACTAAGCGTGCAGAGTGCAGAGAGCTTGCAAAAATCCCCACTCCCGCAGAGTTTGAGAAGTATTATAACCTTTAATTTTATTGATAAATATTTAAAACCGCTTTCCTATTTTAAAGAAAGCGGTTTTTCTTAAATTTGGATTAATTCAGTTGTAAAATATTAAGGTTATAAAATTAATTAAATCTTGTATTTTAAAAATAGTGGAAAGAGGGTTATGCAAAAATTGGTTAATAAACTTGGAATGTCGGCACTTATTTCACATCCCGAAAAAAGAAGCATTGAAGAACAAATAGAAATTTTTGCATCGGTAGGTTTTGAAAGCTTCTTCTTAAGCTGCGGCGTTACAAATGAATTTGAAAAAATACCGTTATGGAAGAATATTGCTGAATCGGTTGGAATTCAATTCGAAGCGGTTCATGCCCCTTCCCAGAATGTTGATTCGGTTTGGCTTTGTGAGAATCCTGAAATATACGAAAAACAAACCAAAAGCATTATTGATTTCTGTTCGGTTGCAGGGGTATCAAAATTGGTTCTTCATGTGGGCACAAATCCCGAAATTAAGGTGACCGATAGGGGACTTGATTTTTGGAGAAATTTAGAAGAATATGCTAAAGGCGTGAATGTTAGGCTATGTTACGAAAACGCCAATACACCTACTCTTTTCGAAACTGTTGTAAATTCTGCAGATGATTTTCACGGTATTTGCCACGATATAGGTCATCAGTTGTGTTATACCCCTGAAAATAATTATGCCGAAATGTTTGGAGATAAAATTCTTTATACACATATTCATGATAATTATGCCGACGGACGCGATATGCACCTTTTACCGAAGGACGGTTACAATGACTGGGATTCATATTTTAATTCACTTTCAAGGAAGGGATATTCGGGCACACTTAATCTGGAACTATCCTGCTACTATTCCGAGAAATATAAGAATATGTCTTTTGAAAATTTTGCAAGACTTGCATTTGAAAGGTTAAGTCAGTTTACAAAATAATTCGAACAATAAAAAAATCGGCACGAAAAAGTGCCGATTTTGTCTTATCTGCAAAAGCATTCAACATAATGGTCAAGCGCGTCTGAAATTACTTTTGTTGCGGCTTCGCGGTTGTTGACCTCTTTAGCAACAGCCTCTTTTGCTTCAAGTGACTTATAAACATTAAAGAAATGAACCATTTCATCAAAAATGTGTTTTGGAAGTTCTGAAATATCGTTATATTTATTGTAGGTTGGGTCACCAAACGGAATGGCAATAATTTTTTCGTCATTTCTCCCGTCATCAAGCATGGAAATATATCCAATAGGGTAACAGCGCACAAGAGTAAGCGGTTCAAGAGCCTCTGAACAGAGCACCAAAACATCAAGCGGATCGTTATCATCACCGTAAGAGCGGGGGATAAAACCATAGTTTGCAGGATAGTGTGTTGATGTGTATAAAACGCGGTCAAGCATTATAAGACCGGTTTCTTTGTCAAGCTCATATTTCTTTTTGCTTCCCTTTGAGATTTCAACAACCGCTACGAAATCATCGGGGGTTATTCTTTTAGGGTCAATATCATGCCAGATGTTCATATATTTCTCCATTCTGCCATAAAGGCTTTTGTTAATTTTATTATACACCATAAAGCCTATTTTTTCAAGGTGCACTATTGCTATTTTTACTTACTTGTAGTACAATAACTCTGTAATAAATAAAGGAAAATATAAAAGGATTGATAAAATGTTTGTTGAAAATGGAAATACAAAATCTTCTTTTTTTAACCTCAAAAATATAAAATCATTTATTTATACGCTTATCGGCACTGCACTGACCGGTCTTTCTGTGAGTGTTTTTTTAACACCTAACAAAATAGTTTGCGGTGGAGTTTCGGGTATTTCCACAATACTATATCAAACTCTAAATATAGCACCCGGTCTTACTTACGCTCTTATAAACGTATTTTTACTTATTATTGCTGTAAAAATTATGGGCAAACAATTTACCCTTAAAACCATTTTTGGTACGGGTATGCTTTCTTTGTTTGTGCAGTTGTTTTCATATTTACCCCCTGTTACCGATAATGTGTTTTTGTCGGCATTTTTCGGTGGAACACTTTATGGTTTCGGTATTGGTATTGCATTGGCGGCAGGCGCTTCAACAGGAGGCACTGATATTTTGGGCAGAGTAATCCAACATTTTTTACCGCGTTTTCCGATTGGTAAATTACTATTGTTTGTGGACGGTATGGTTATTGCCGCTTCGCTTATTGTGTTTAAAGATACTGAACTTGTGCTATTCGGTATATTTGCGCTTTTCTTTTCAACCTTCTGTGTTGATTGGCTTATAAGAAAGCTAAATGTTTCTAAAATAGCTTTCATCATTACCGATAAAGGCGAGGAAATTTCAAGGTATCTGGTATCAACCTCACCACGCGGAGTTACACTTTTAAAGGCTTCGGGTGCTTATAGTTCTGAGAATAAAACGATGTTGTTTTGCGCCCTTAAAGAAAACGAGGTTGCAGAGTTTCAAAAGAAGGTTTTAAATATTGATGAAAAAGCATTTATTGTGTATTCTGAATCTCAACAGATTATGGGTAACGGCTTTTACATATACAGATAATTTAATAATTGAAAGAGGTATTTTATGGAATT
>JAZTXU010000205.1:0-8613 GCA_045636565.1 Acutalibacteraceae bacterium | reverse complement strand
AAGCATACAATGTTGAAATTCTTAACAAATCTGCAACAATGGGAGACCTATATGTTTACGGAAAAGTAAACGGTAACTCTAACCCTTGGATTGGTACTTTCTACGCTTTTGACGGTGCAACCTTTGTGGATGGCTCTAATTACAATCTTGTTATGATTGAAAATGAGTTTATTATGCGTTCTAACATAAATGCAAATGTAACCGTTTCAGGCACAGGCTACAAACTAATTATTCCATCCGGCAGTAATTTCACCATTGGCGGCACACTCTCTATACAAAACGGTAATTCTTCAAACGGATCATCCGTTATTATAAATCCAACCGCCGTTCTTAATGTTTCAAAGGATGTTAATTTAACAAGCTACGGTATTCTAGAAAATCTCGGCACTCTCAACATTAGTGGCAACACTTCTGTAAACTATTCAGGTATTTTCAAAAACAATGGTATAGCCTACCTGAATGGTGATCTCAAAACAAACAGTAACGATTCTAAGATTATTCAAGAAACCGATACTGCAAACTTATATCTATCTGGTGATGTTTCGTTTAGCAATAAAAACAACTGTGATTTCTCCTTGGGTAAAGTGACCTTTATTGGAAACGAAATTCAATATGTTAACGGCTTTAATGCAGCAATAATTGTAATTGATAAAAATTCAATTGGAACTGTATATTTCCAAAATGATATAAATCCTTCAATATTATTTAACCACAAAGGTAACTCATTTATAATATCAACCAATTCCACTTTTGAAGATTATGATTATGACGGCATAACAGATGAGTTGGATCCTAACCCCACCGATTTAAATTTAGAGATATTTGTTGACGCATGTGACATCAATAATGATGGTTCAGTCGATATTTTAGATCTGATACTTCTTAAAAACGAACTTATTGAAGCCGAATCAGAATTTGATAATAAATTTGATATCAATGATGACGATTCGATAAATGCTATTGATCTCAAGCTAACAAAAATGGTATTAATGGCTTACGATTCAAAAAAACTCAAAATAGGAGCGTAAAATTATGTATAACATCAATTTAGGAAAAAGTGGTCTTTCGGTGCCTACTATCGCGGTAGGTTGTATGCGTATTGCAGAAATGAGCGAAAAGGAAATCTCTGCTTTTATTGATACTGCTCTTGAAAACAATGCCAACTTCTTTGACCACGCCGACATTTACGGTGGTGGCAGATGCGAGGAAGTTTTTGGCAAAGCCATCGCCCCCGCTTTGCGCGAGAAAATAATTATTCAAACCAAATGTGGAATAGTTCCCGGAAAAATGTTTGATTTTTCTTATGAGCATATCATAAACTCGGTAAACGGAAGCCTTAAAAGACTTGGCACAGATTATATTGATGTTTTACTGCTTCACCGCCCAGATGCGCTTATGGAGCCGGAGGAAGTTGCCCGCGCTTTTTCAGAACTAAAAGCCTCAGGCAAGGTTAGAAATTTTGGTGTTTCAAACCAGAACCCGCACCAAATCAAGCTTTTGCAAAATGCTCTTGATATGCCGATTTGTGCAAATCAGCTTCAATTTGGAATAATGCACGCGCCAATGATTCAATCTGACATTAATGTTAATATGTATAATGATTCAGCTATAAATCGCGATGGCGGTGTGCTTGATTTTTGTCGACTTGAAAACATCACCATTCAGCCTTGGTCACCTATGCAATACGGTTTCTTTAAAGGTTGCTTTATTGATAATGCAGAATTTCCTGAGCTAAATCAAGTTATGCAGAATATTGCAGATAAATACAATGTGAGCAAAACCACAATAGCAATTGCTTGGATTCTCCGCCACCCTGCAAAAATGCAACCCGTAACGGGAACTACCAATTTAACACGATTAACGGATAGTTTTAAGGCTACTGAAATTTCACTTACCCGTGAAGAATGGTATGAGATTTATAAAGCCGCTGGAAATATTCTGCCATAAGTAAAGGAGATTTAAATGATTAATATTAAAAAAGAGCAACTTGAATTTTTAAATTGGGAATTCGGTGTGTTTTTCCATTTTGGCATTCGTACCTTCAATGAAGGCCATATAGATTGGGATATGAACCACATGGAACTCTCCTCCTTTAATCCAACCGACCTTGACTGCGAAGAGTGGATTAAAACTTCAAAAGAAGCAGGTGCAAAATATGCCGTGCTTGTTTGCAAACACCACGATGGCTTTGCTAACTGGCCCTCAGCTTATACCGAATATTCGGTTAAAAACACCCCGTGGAAAGACGGTAAAGGCGACGTTGTGCAAGAATTCGTTGATGCCTGCCATAAGCATGATATTAAGGTTGGATTATACTACTCCCCTGCTCAGTTCGGTTCGGTGAATATGAACGGCAAGGAATATGATGATTATTTCATTAACCAAATTCGAGAACTGCTCACAAATTACGGTGAGATTTCTTACCTTTGGTTTGATGGTTGTGGCAGTGAAAACCACAACTATGACACCGAAAGAATCGTTGCCGCAATCAGAGAATGTCAGCCGAACATTCTTCTCTTTAATATGTGGGACCCCGACACACGTTGGATCGGCAACGAAGCAGGTGTTGCACACAGTCCAAACAAGTCGGTTGTTGATGCTCTTGATTTTTCAATTAAAGATGATAAAAAGCGTGGTTTGGGAGAATCTCTTTTTCTTCCCGGTGAATGTGATTGCCGAATGAGGCTTGAAAATTGGTTCTATAGCGACGTTGATGCACACACGGTTAAAAGCCTTGATGAACTTATGGGACTTTATTATTATTCTGTTGGTCGCGGTGCAAACCTGCTATTGAACATCGGTCCCGACAGAAGAGGAAAGTTACCACCGGAAGACAAGGAAGCACTTATTAAGTTCGGCGAAAGAATCCGCGAAGATTTTTCAAACTTCATTGATTCAAAGGCAACTGCCGAAGATAACAAACTTATTCTTGAACACCAATTGCAACTTGTAAATCATGTTGTTTTAGGAGAAGAAATTTCCACCGATGAAATTGAAAAGTTTGAAATTTTCGCATATCCCCATCCTTATGGCACACCTATTTTGGTTCATAGTGGCACAACCATCGGTCACAAGGCAATTTGCCACTTCCCCGCAATAAAAACAGCAAAAATCCAAATTGTTTTCGATAAGCCAAAAAAAGTCACCGCCGCGGCAAAGTTTATAAAAATGTATTAAAAAACAAAAACAAACATTTAAAATAGGACACCTTGATGTATAATAAAATAGTCAAGGCGTTGAAAAAAGGAAAATACCAATTCAGTTGAAAAAAAATGAATCCTCATAGAGTTTGTTTTTCAAAAACTCTATGGGGATTATTATTTAATTATATGCGGTTTATTTTTCAAATGTCCATTTTTGTTGAAGAATATTTGCAGAATCACCCTCGTTAAGATATCCGTAAAAAACAGTTAGAAGTGTGCCGTCCGGAAGTTCACAGGTGCAGGGATAACCCATATCAAAGGTTACTTTGTTTTCGTGAACATAGTTATTTTCCATATCCCATGTTTTACCATTATCATAACTTATCATAGCGCGTATACCATAAGGCTTTTCGCGGTAACCGTAACAACAAACAATGGCACCACTTGAATGGATAAACATATGAGCAGGAGATCCACTCGCAAGATAGTGAGGAGTTGTCCAGGTTTTGCCCTTGTCATACGATTCTGATTGGAAAATCTGCATTTCTTCGGGTTTGCAATCCTTTGCGTGTACCCTTATATGACAAATGAGTGTTCCGTCAGGTGCTTCAATGCAATACGGTTCATGGCATTGATCATAACATTCGGTATCTTCGGGCGGATCAATTCTTCCGATATAATTCATTTCGCCATTTTCCGGATTTAATGTATAACAAACACAAGTGCGAAGATCACCGTAAGGCATTTCAGGTTTACCCCACGTTTTATTTGAATTTTCATTTTCAAAATATTTACCAACCCAGAGAATCGTTCCGTCAGATAAAACACACGGGCCATGGGGATTAGAAACGGGCGAACGGTAAATTTGGCTGAAGGTTCTGCCGCAATCGTTACTTATAAGAAAATCCGAACCCACATATTTATCAATTTCTTCCCTTGTCACCATATTGAAGTAAACTTCTTTGTATTCATTTGGTGCCCAGTCGTGCACACTTTGCTTTTTGGGATCGGTTGCAAAATTAGCAACAATAAGTCCACTTTCGCCGAAGGTTGTAAGACCCACATCACGGTCATCAAGCGGAGTGTCAATCAATGTCATAATCGGTGAATAGGTTTCACCTTCATCGTCACTCATTACCGCAACAGCTTTCCCAAAAGGACAAATATGGTTTATGCGAAAGCCTGAAGCAGCCACCATTATTTTACCGTTTTGGAGCCTTGCAACGCTTGGCCAACCAAAATAATTATGGCGACTGTTAATATTACTGATTACACGCTTTGTGTCTCCTATTTGCCTGATTTTCATAAAAACACCTTTACTTTCACAACAAATTGTAATATAATATTTTAGCATAATTGAGTATATCATAAAAGTGGTTTTTTTCAATATCCTGATAGTTCATTTATGAAAAATCAAGTCTTTTAAGGAAATGTTTTTATGGAATATCAACTTGAAATCAATACCGAAACCGAGAAAATCTCCCTGTTTTTAGAACACGGCTCGCTGTATCCCTTTGAAAAATCGCCAATACTTCATTATCATTCGTTTGCTGAAATCCATGTGATATTGAGCGATGAATACGAATATTATGCTCACGGAAAAACCATAATTTTAAAAAAGGGAGACATTGCCGTTTTCCCGCCTAATTTTTTTCATAAGGCGGTTGGAAAATCGAAAAACTCACGATGTATTGCATTTCAGATTTCAAAAGGTTTTTCACAATTTTCGACCTCTAAAATTAATGGTTTTTACTGCGATGCAATAGAAATGGCAATAAAAGAATTTTTGGAAGGTAAAGATAAAAACCAACTAAGAAGTATGCTATTAATGGTCATAGGCGCCATTGATAATATTGAATTGCCGGATTTTAAACCTATACAAAACAAGAACCATTTGATAGAGAGTTTTTTGTCTATGAATTTCAGCAATGATGCAAAACTATCGGATTTGGCTTGTGTTCTTGGCGTTTGCGAAAAGCAGGCTTCTCGTCTTGTGAAAAAGTATACCGGTAATGATTTTAAGCGAGAAATAGCAAAAAGAAAAGTTGAAGCAGCAAAAAGGCTTATGAATGATACCGATATGAGTTTGGAAAAAATATCCTTGGCAGTGGGTTATAAATCGTATAGCGGTCTTTGGAAAGCAATCGGAAAAACATTTCATTATTAATGATTTGATTAAAATTTAATATTTATCAAAAAAGGTTATCTCACTTAACAAAAATAAAAACGCACGGTAAGAGTAAAAATCACTTACCGTGCGTTTTTTAATTTTAAGATAAATTCTTCTCTGCGTTATTATTTTTCGAATAATATATCCGAACCAAGGCTACCGTTATTGATACCAGGGTTATAACATTTCCTACTGCAGAGCCGTAAGCGTTATTTAACAGATTGTATACCAGCCAAAAGGGTGCCCCAAGCAAGGACATAAGCAAAATTTTAGTTGTGTTTTTAAAATACAATGCCTGTGTTTCAAAAATCACTCCCAAAATCGGAAATAGGCTGAAAATATCTCTATAAGAAATCAAACCAACGCCCATAATTATAAAATTTGATAATATCACAAGCAAGAAACGGTTTCCTTGAGTGGATTTTTTGCTATTCCAAAAATATAAGAGTGATATGAAAAAGGCGGTAATATCAAGCCATGCACCTTCGTAAGCCCCAAGCAGAAAATACTGCGAAACATACAACACACGGGATAAAGCATTGCAAAGTATAATATTACTTCTGTTTTTAAACTGATAGCTTAAAACAAAAACTGCAACCGCCGCAAACCCGAGTATGTTTGCCAAAACCTGCACTTAATTCAATCCCCCTTATTAGCTTATATACCGCCATTAAAATCGGGCTAATTAAAAGGTGATTTCAACCTTTTCGCCTGTTTCAAAGGCTTTATTAACTGCGTTCATATAGTAAACAGGAAGGATGAGTTCCTCATAAGTCTGACTCATTTCTCCGGTTCTGAGCATTTTTACAAACTCATCACACTCATCCACGGCAATCTTATCCAAAGTGATCTTTCTGAACTCTTCTCCGTCACCAAAATAAGCAGCGGCAGAATAATAATAAATTCCTTGGTTGAAGTTATTTGATACGCTGAAATCATCATAATTAATGGTTGCAACCACACCGTGATTATGGCGTGTAGCAGTAACACTCTTGGGGTTATAACCGAACATTTCAAGTGTCATTTCAGTAAGATGTGAAGCATAGAAGAAGAAACCGCTATACTCGCTGTCAAGAAGAATTGGCGCCATAATATTGCCGCCGAAAACTTCTCTGTCACCCTTTTTAATCATTTCTTTAAGTTCTATAACTTCAGGGGCAAACTTGAGTGATGAGCCACCGCAAAGAGGAACTTTCTTTTCTTTTGCAAGGGCGATTACTTCTTTAGCCTCTTCAATGTCAACAGTAAATGGCTTATCTATAAACGCAGGAATGCCTGCTTCGATAAAAGGCTTTGCAAATTCTGCGTGGAATTTACCGTCACGTGCAGTAATCATAACCGCATCAACGTTATTTACCATTTCTTCAATATTATCTGCAATTTTTTCAATACCGTACTGTTCTGCCAAAGCCTTATTGCTTTCGGGATAATGACCCCAGCACATTGTGATGCGACAATCATCGTATCTGTATTTCCCGTTTTCATCGGGTTTGTTCATAAACTCTGCAAAACCGTTTGCATGTGAATTTTCTGTTCCAATAATTCCTATTCTAAACATAATAATCCCCCTTAAGTACTATAAGATTTTATTTAAGTATACCATAATAAAAAATAAAATAAAATTGCAAAAACAACCTTAAACATTGTGTTTTTAACTTTTTATAACTTGAAAAACAGTTATTTTTAATTATTATTTTCGCTATACAAATATATTTTTTCTATAAGCCTGATTGCTCTTTGTCCCTCATAAGCATCTATAAGAAGCTTTTCTTTACCGTTTAATGCATTCACAAAATTTTCTAATTGCTTTGCATGCGCCATATAATCAATTTCAGGGGCACCCGCAGAGGTTTGAATGTTTGACGATTTTTTATCTATAAGAGTTTCACCGCCAATAACAAGCTTTTCAATATTTCCCTCTTTGAGAATCGCACTGCCATTACTGCCGGTAATTTCTATTCTTCTTTCAAAACCCGGATTTGAGCAGGTTGAAGCTTCAAGCACACCTTTTGCGCCATTTTCAAATTGAAGAACCGCAATAGCACGGTCTTCAATCTCAATATTATGAAAATTCGTGTCACAGCTTGCGAATACAGGCTCAGCATCACCAACCATATAAAGCATAATATCCACACCGTGAATACCCTGATTCATAATTGCGCCGCCACGCTCGAATTCTTTTTTCCCTCTCCAATTACTGCTTGTGAAATATTTAGCATCCCGCCAATATTTCATATAAAGGTCGCAAAAGCACAGCTTTCCAAAGGCTCCCTTAGAAATTAAGTCCTTAATATACAAAAGGTCTTCAGTAAACCTTAATTGCGATATTACGGTTATAAGCTTTTGAGATTTTTCTGCTATCTCTGTAAGCCTTTCAGCATCACTTACAGTAAGTGCCATAGGCTTTTCAAGAACTACATTCTTACCCTTATTTAATGCATCCGAAGCATTTTTTGCGTGAAAGCTGCTTGGTGTACAAATGCAAACCGCGTCTATTTCATCGTCTGCCAACATATCCTCATAGCTTTTGTAAGCTTTTACGGAATATTTATCACCAAAGCTGCAAGCCGCTTCAAAATTATTATCTGCCACTCCAATAAGTCGGGCACCTTCAATAAAATTTATTGCATCTGCATGATATAGAGCAGCCATTCCGCAACCCAATATTCCAAAATTCCATTCTTTTTTCACAGCATATTTTCCCTTACTTTAATATTTTTAATGCATTTTCTCTTGAAACCTTTAAATAAGCATCATAAGAAATTTTATCATTAAGCATTGCATCATCTAAAAATTCAACAAGACCGATTCTACCCTTATGATTCATATTATCAAGCGCGCAAAGGTCTAAACCAAAATAAAGTCGGTCTTGAAATTCCTCTATAAACTTATAACCAAATTCAGGGTCGCGGCTTAAAGCATTGTATCCGCTACCTGCAGATAAATCACCGCAAAGATTAGGGTATTTTCGCATAAGCTCAACCACTCTGCCACCCTCAGTAACCTTACCTGTGGGCCAACCGTGCATAGTTTCCTCATTCACATCACCGCTTATATGTGACCAAAAGCGTTGTGAATGACCTAAGAACTTGAGTTTCGGGAACATTTTTAAAACCTTTTCAAGACGTGGAAGACCGAAATCATCTATAAGACCGTATTCACCGTTAGTGTGACCAATATGGAAGGTTATGGGCATATCGTATTCCTCGCAAGCCTTAAACAGAGCCAAAACCTTAGGGTCATCAAAATAAAGATTACAAATCATTTCGCCACAGCCCTTGGCTCCCTGCTCCTTATAAT
>JAZTXU010000204.1:0-11718 GCA_045636565.1 Acutalibacteraceae bacterium | reverse complement strand
AAATAGAACTGCAACTGCACCGAGACCAATTCCTATCCACACATAAAGCATACTACCCGAGCCTTCGGTGGTTGTTGTAGTAGTTGTTGTGGTAGTCTTACCGCCGCCTGGTTGAATTATCGTTGTGCCGCCGCTGTTTTCAGTTTTATCCTCTTCGTTATTGCTATTTTGGTTTTTATCGCTATTGTTTTGACTATTGTTACTGTTGTTTTGATTGTTTTTATCAGAACCGTTTTGTGTGGTTGAATTATTATTTGTACCGCCGTTATTGTTATTTGTGTTAGTGTTAGTGTTATTAGTGTTATTATCAGTCACAGATTCATCAACCGTTTCTAATTTACCACTTAAATAATTTATCTTCTTAGTTGCGGGAATAGTGTATTTATCGCGGGCGGAAACCTCATCATTAGCGGCTTTTCCCACCAAATAAAGTCGGTCGATTTTAACACTCTTTTCCTTCGCCTCGCAACCGAAGAACACGAAGGATGCTATTGCCTTTTTAGCGGTAAATTTAACTGTTTGGTAATATTCCTGCTTGTATGAGTTTTTGCCGTGGAAGCGGGCTATCTGATGAACATTACCCTCAACATCCTTGTAACCAACGATAAAGTCGCCTTCATAACCCACATCGCCGCGGGCTCTTACCATAAGGGTGTATTCGCCTGCTTT
Organism: Acutalibacteraceae bacterium; assembly: GCA_045636565.1. Classification (GTDB taxonomy): domain Bacteria; phylum Bacillota; class Clostridia; order Oscillospirales; family Acutalibacteraceae; genus UBA737. Next base: position 11,049 of record JAZTXU010000204.1, on the reverse strand, counting down.
GTAAACTAATTTTTGGCTTGCAGAATCGTTGGCTTCAAAGTATTTATCCTTAGCAAGACCGGCTTTAAGGCTTATGCCTTTTCCACCAAAGAAATATGAGTTTGAAACAGTTTCAACCAAATTCGAGCTTCCGCCCTTCACATCCTCGGCTTCAATTGTGTATCTCGAAGTCGGGTAAGGGCCTACATTACAATAGCTATCTGCCCAACCGTTTTGCGCCCATAATTCGTGGTATTCGTATTCCCATCCGTGCGGTCGCCAAAGGAAGCCTGAGAAATGATATTCATTTTTGGTTTCCTCAAAGAAATTAAGTAAGTTTTGCATCCCCTCAGTGGACATAAGCCCGGGTTCGGTTTCGATTTCTCCGAAAATTACGCAAATGTTATTATCTCTTGTGTAATTTCTATACCAATTACGATAAGTATTCCATTGTAGGGTTACATGATCACGCGCTATATGTGTACTAAAGCAGGTGTTTCTGTAAACAGGGTCAAGTCTGTCATAATGACCTCCCCAAGTGCCACCTGTACACAACCCCCAGCCTGCATTATAGTCACTAACCATAATTACATGGCGGGTATCTATCTCACGAATTGCATCAACCGCATCAATGAAATATTCGCGAAGACCATTGTTCCATTGAGTATGATCATAAGGAACTGTTTCACGGTCTGCCGCAACAGGCTCGTTCCAGATTTCATAAACCGCAACCATCGGCTCATCCTTATACATACGAGCAAGTCCCTGCAGGAGAGGGATATAATAATCGTAAGGATATTGAATAAATTTCTCAAAAGTATCTAATTTTACATTTTTATCATGTTGGGGGTACATGTGTATATCAAGCATAACATACATACCGTTACGGATAATACCTTGCACATCGGGGTCAATACTTTCAAGTATATATTGATCAATTTCTTCGGGAGTCTTTTTTTCACCGCCGCAAATTTCAAAACAACTAATTGCCAAACGAATGGCATTCATTCCAAAGCCGGCATAATGCTCAATAAGATGGTCAATACCCGGTTCACCGTAAACCGCATATTCCTCATCATATTTGTGATATTGGCAACGAGCAGTACCGAAAAGATTTACGGGGTTGCCGTTTACATCCACAAAATAACGAGGGCCTGTTGTGTTGGTGCTCAAAGTCAGCCACTTATCATCATTAAGTATTTCTTCCTTAACACCCACTGTTCTTTCGGCGCTGACCGAAACAAACGGAACAAACACCGATGAGCAAATAAGTATTGCAATTAATAAAGATATGATTTTTTTCATATTAATCCTCCCTTGGTAATTTTTTAGTAAATTGTATTTTTTAACCTAATACCTCTTCACTATTACTTATTACCTATTACTTATATATTACCCCCCCCGAATTATTTTGTCAAGACAAATTAATAATTTATCGGGGCGATTATATTGGTATATCGTAGGGGCTGATGCCCACATCAGCCCGTTAAATTTGATGTTGATTAGCGGGTCTATGAAGAGCATCGACCCCTACGCGAGGTTAATTGACATTTCGTAGGGGATGGCGTCCTCGACATCCCGTTAAATTTCATTTATGCCTACGGACAGTCCGGGAGGCCTGTCCCTACAATTACCCCATTGATTTATTTTGAAATTTTCAACCAACCTATAAATTGTAATTTGAATCTCGTTTATAAAACACAAATGCGAGGTTCTGCAAAAACAAACAATAGAGCTATCTTAAAATAGCTCTATTGTTCCGTCTTTAAAATTATCGCTTAATTCTAAGCCTTGTATGCATAACATTTACTGCAGCATAGCCTGCGCCTTCATAAAGGGCAGAGTATTGAATCAAAAGGAAATTACCTTCTTCGTCCTTCAAATTAAGGTTATTTGAATAATAGGTGCTGCAGGTCACCAAATCATCAATAAATGCGCCCTCATCCCAGTTGGTGGCATCCTCGGAGGTGTAAAGCACAAATCCGCCGGTATGACCTGCTCTGCCGTGGAGCACATAAACTCCATCAATCAAGGCGGTTTGAGGGTTGCGAATCTTCTTTGCCACATAGCAGGGCTTTAAAAGTTCCCAAGTTTTTCCGCAATCGTGACTTACAGCGTGGTCCATCTCGGTTTCGGCATTTGAATTATACGCATAAGCGTGAAGTGTTCCGTTTTCATCAAACAAAATTGAGCCGTAGCCGCGGCCCTTGGTGTCAAACGGAATAACACAATGCTCATAAAAGGTTTCACCGTTATCGTCACTTTTGTAAATTCTGTATTTATGCTCTTCTTCTGTGCCTATGAAGTGCTTGTTGCAATAGTGCATAAGGTAGATAGAGCCGTTATAGTAGCGTGCGTCATACGGTCTGCCCTGATATTCACAAATTTCGCGGGGCTCACTCCAGGTTTCGCCACCGTCATCGCTGGTTATTACTGTGGGAGTGTCCCAAGGTTCGCAAAAGCCCTGGTCCATAGCACTGTTTCTAAGACAAATTGCTACAATTCTTCCGTTATCGCAGGCAACTGCTTTTTCAACAGAAATTGCGTGTATGCCGTCAAAGAAGCATTGCTTTGAATATTCGAGGTCTTTGAACTCGGAATAGGTTTTTCCGCCATCCTTTGATATTTTGTATTCAACCCAACCGTAGGGAAAATGACCGCCAAGTCTTATTGCAGAACAGTTCGAGTTGAAATCTATAAAGCAATTCGGCGCAAATTCTGCCATAGCGTGGGTCATATGTCCGCTTCTTTTACGGCTTTTATTATCAATATAAACGGTGGGAGTTTCAAATTCAACAGTATAATTTTCTCTTTCAATTTTGTGTATACCCATAATGAGCACCTTCCTTATGTTTTAATATAATTATAATAATTGAAATAGTTTCACTCAATATTTAAATGGGACATAAAGTATTATTTTTCAGACATTTGTTTTCTGAAAATACCGGGTGTTAAGCCACAATGTCTTTTAAAAAAGGAAATGAAATTGCTTTCGTTTTCGAAACCGAGCTTAAAACAGATTTCTTTTATGGTTAGTTGATTATCAAGCAAAAGCTTTTTGGCTTGCTTCATTTTAATGTGATTTATGTATTCAGACACAGATTTTTCGGTTTCTGTTTTAAAAATTCTGTTTAACTGTTTCGTGGAAAGACAGCATTCGTTTGCAACTTCAGTACATGAAATGCTTTTATAGGTATTGTTTTCGATGAAGGCTTTAGCAACCAAGAAGCGTGGATCGTGAGGATTATTTTCAAATCTGGGTATATCGACAGAAAGCTCTTTAAAAACCGAATATAAAATTTCAACCGTTCTGCCTAGGGTTACATGAGGGATAAATACATTATCGGCATCTATTTGACCTAATATGTGATTGATATTTTCATAAACACTGCTATCAAACTCAATAATTGAAGCATCTTCTTTTAAAGTATTTAAAACGGTTTCATCAATTGAAAAGGCTATTGCAGTTTTAAGAAAATCTTTACTGCAGGATATGTAGCGATGCTTCTTAAAGGCGGGTATAATTATTGCCTGACCTTCGCTCAGCTTATAGAGATTGTTGTTGCATTCGTAAGAAACATTCCCCCGAAATACAAAATGAATCTCATAAAAGGTGTGATGGTGAAATTGTTCTATAATGTTTTTTGCAATAATTAATTTATCAACAGTTTCAATCCAGAGAATTTTCAAATTCACAGGTAAATCTAAATCAGGCATAGTCATTTTGTTAAGCTTTTCTGTCCGCGCGGTTGAATATTTGGTTAAATGCATTTTTTCACCTACCGTAAGTTGCTTTTTATAATCCACTTTTAATTATAAGACGATTAATTGGTTTTTTCAACAAAAATGTCCTTTTTAAATAAGAAAATGTCCTAAAGGAAACTTGAAAGGGTCAAAATATTATGAGAAAATCAAAAAGAGGTGAGTATTTTGCTTAAAGAAAAAATTTTAAATAAAGAAAAAACAGTTGGTATGTATGTTCAGTTAAGTGATATAAGTATTGCGCGTATTGCAGGCCTTGCAGGATATGATTTTGTATGGGTTGATACCGAACACAGTTATATGTCTTACGAAACTTTACTCGGTCACGTTATGGCACTTAAAGCGACAGGAACACCGGTTGTTGTAAGAGCTCCGCAAAACGATTTAACCGCAACAAAAAAGATACTCGAAATGGGTGTTGACGGTATTATTTTCCCAATGATACGTTCTGCAGAAGAAGCAAATCAAGTTATTGCGTGGAGCATGTATCCCAATGACGGAGAGCGCGGATTCGGCCCCATGAATGCTATTGATTACGGATATCAGAATGCTTTTGAGTACACTAAAAGAAGTAATAACGAACTTTGCCGATTTGTGCAGATTGAACACAAAGATTTTATCGATAATCTTGATGAAATAATTAAAAATCCTTATATTGACGGTTATATTTTCGGGCCTAATGATTTATCGGGTTCTTACGGAATGCTTGGTGATATTTTCTCGGATAAAATAACCGATATTATGAAAAATGCGATTGATAAACTTCATAAAGCGGGTAAATATGTAGGTATAGCCTCAGGCGGATTCTCTGAAGAAATCATTTCTCATTGGAGCAATTTCGGTGTTGAAATGCTATCTGCCGGTGCGGATTTTGATTTTATCCGCCAAGGCGCAGTAAACAACCGAATAAATCTTGAAAAAATACATAAAGCATAAAATTTAAAAAATCGTGAAAGAAGCAAAATTGCGAGCTTCTTTCACGATTTTTTACATTACAAATGAGATTGAGTGAACTTATTCTTTTATAACCGAAAACTTCTTATTTTGAACATGAACAATTCTGTCACAAACCTTGAGGCTTGTATTTCTGTGTGTAACGAACAGAACAGTTTTATTGCTCATTGCCTTTATATTATCAAGTACGCGAGTTTCGGTTTCTTCATCCAAAGCAGACGTTGCTTCGTCAAGCAATAAAATCGGAGCATCGGTAAGTAATGCTCTGGCGATTGAAATACGCTGAATCTGACCTTCGGAAACGCCGGCACCTCTTTCGGAAAGCACGGTATCGAAACCATCAGGCAAGGACATAATCAAATCGTAAATTTCAGCCGCCTTTGCCGCCTTTATAATATCTTCTTCATTTACATTTTCATCGCAAAGTGTTATATTCTCTCTAATACTTCCCGAAAGCACTAAATTGCCCTGCGGAACATAAGCAAAAAGACCTCTGAGTGATGTGTCAAGCGGTATATTGCCGTTAACTGTAATTTCTCCCGACTGTGCCTCGTAAAGTCCCAAAACCAATCTGAAAACGGTGCTTTTGCCACTTCCCGATTCACCTGTTAGCGCAGTTATTTTACCCGCAGGCACACTGAAACTGCAATTTTTAAGTATTTTTTCCTCACCGTAAGCAAAGTCGACATTATTAAATGAAAATTCGCTGAAATCTTTCTTTAATTGTTCCAGTTTTTCATCATCTAAAGAGGGCTTGTCCTCCTCACCCTGCTCGATTTCCATAAGTCGCTCAGCGGAGGCCACCGCAGAGTAATACTGCGGAATAATTCCTGAAACATTTTGAAGTGGTGTGCGAAGTTGTTGGAAAAGTTGCAAAAACGCCATTAAAGTACCGTAAGTCAGCGCTTTACTTGCAATTCCATTGGCTCCCCAGATAAAAATTGCATAATAACCTGCTGTGAAGAAGGTATACATGCTTAAATGCGTCACAGATGTAAGTAAACTGCGCTTGATTTTAATTCGGAAATTATTTTTCATTAATTTGCCTAGTCTTTCAGAAAACGGTACAATACTTCTGAAACTTTTAAGCACCACAATATTTTCAAAACATTCCTGCATAAATGAGCGGGTCACACCCTCGGTTTGCTGGCATTGTTTATGCATTGTCTTATATTTTCTGCTGATAATTCTTCCAAGTGTCGGCACAAAAAGACCCGCAAAAATTATTATGAGTGCTATTCTTTTATCAAGCGTTAAAAGGGCTATAAATCCACCTGTAATCTGCGCTATCATAGCAGCAATATGCGGTATAACATTCACTATAAATGCGATTATAATTTCTGTATCCGAAGTGAATCTGTTAAGAATATCGCCCGAATGATAATTAACTATTTTTGAATATTTCTTCTTGTTTAAAACCTTAAAAAGATAATCCCTCACAGAAATGGTGAGTTTACCGTTGGCATAGGTTTTTAAGAAGGTATCTGTACCCGCTAATATCACCTGCAACAAAACCAAAGATATTATCGCTATTCCGTAAACCCAAAAACTGCCTTTGGCATTTCCTGTTGCAATATCAAGCACTCTCTTGGAAAGCAACGCTAAAACAACGCCGCCCAAAGAAACTATTGCAGAAAAAAACGAAATTAAACCCACAATAGGCAAGTAATGTTTTGTATGGGCAAAAATCCATTTAAGTGTTTTAATATTATTTTCTTTGTTCTTTTTATTCTTCAATGATGCCATTTTCTTTCATTGTACGAACAAAAACATCAATATTGCCAAGCGCCAAAACCGTTGAAATTTCAAAGTTATCAATAAGTGCACCAAGCATTTCGGTTTTTGTTACATCCTTTTCCTTTAATAGATTCCATAAAAACACCGTTGTTTCGGTAAGAGTAATTGTATTAAAAGGTGCTCCAATGTCTTCATTTTTACGCACCACAACATTAATACCTGAACGATTTTCAAGTTCAAAACCGTCTTTTATCCTCAAATAAACACCCCATTTATAAAAAAATTGTAAATTTATTATACACCATAATAATTTATATTGCAAGTATAATAGGTTTTGGTGTATAATGTTATCAGTATTATTATATTTAACTTCAAGGAGAGTTATGTCATGGATACGTTTTTTGAACAAATAGTTGCCATTAAAAAAGATGGAAAAGCGATGGCAAGTATAATTGGATTATGGTTAATAGCACTCATTTTGTGTGCAGTGCCTTATATGTCCGGAATTACCATTTTAATTAATTTGGCTCCATTTATAATTTGCGGTGTTTTATTCGGCGCTTATAAACTCACCACATTTTTCAATGTTGAATATGAATACATCGTTACCAACGGAACAATGGATGTTGATAAGATTATAAATATGAGTTCGAGAAAACGTATTATTTCTTTTGAACTCTCAAATGTTTCAAGAATTGAGAAATACAATGAGGGTATGCTCGGCTCAGTTAATAAAAAAGATATTATATTTGCTTGCAACCCTGATGCCGATGATGTTTATCTGCTTGTGGCTGACAGAGACGGTAAACCCCCTTATTACCTTGTTTTCGCTCCCGAAGAAAGATTGCAGGGCGCAATTGTGAAATCTGTTCCCAAATATATTGCAAACAGTGCATTTAAATAATTGTGAGGTGCCGCTATGAAGGTGTTGAGTAAGGCATTAATCGCCGAATCTGAGAAAAACGCTGTAAATAGTGGCGTTTTTTCTTGGGTTGAATTAATGGGAATCGCAGGAGAAACTGCCGCAAAACTTATAACTGAAAAATACTGCTGTGATGGTAAGAAAATTTTACTTTTATGTGGCAACGGTAACAACGGCGGTGACGGTTTTGTTGCGGCAAAATATTTTTACGAGCACGGCGCAGATGTAAATATTTTTCTTCCCTGCGGTCTGCCAGGTACTGAAAGCGCTTCATTTTATTATAAGGATTTAAACGGAATCAAAATTATTGACAGTGTATCAGAAGAAGATTACGATATTATAATTGACGCGGTTTTCGGAATAGGTCTTAACCGTGAAATGAATTCCGAATTAAATTTGCTTTTTAAAAAAATCAATTCGTTTAATGCAATAAGAGTGGCTATTGATGTACCCTCCGGTGTGGAGGCTGACAGTGGCAAAATTTTAGGCACGGTTTTTGATGCAGATTTCACCGTAACATTTATAGCCTTAAAGCCCTGCCATTTATTACCGCCCGCTTTGGATTTTTGCGGTGAGACGGTTGTGGCAGACATTGGCGTGACCGTAACCGATTTCAGTTTCTCGGTTATAACCCCGCCGGTTTTCCCTAAAAGGCGGCGGAACTCTCACAAAGGCACATTCGGCACTGCACTTTTAATCTGCGGAAGTTACGGTATGGCAGGTGCAGCAATGCTGGCTGCGAAGGCCGGTCTCAGAAGCGGAGTTGGAATCGCGAAATGCGTTTTGTGTGAAAGCATTTATTCCGCATTCACTTCATATTTACCCGAAGCGGTATGTATTCCAACCAAGCAATCCGAAAGCGGAACTCTCTGTGCCGATTTCATTGATATGGAAAATCTTCTCGATAAAACCACCGCGGTATTATTCGGCTGCGGTGTAGGAAAATCGCAGGATATAGAAAAAATACTTGAAAAAGTAATTAAATTCAGCTCTGTTCCCGTCGTTTTAGATGCAGACGGAATAAATGCATTAGCTAATAACATAGATTTATTAAAGGAAAGCAAAGCTCCTTTAATAATCACACCTCACCCCGCCGAAATGGCGCGGCTTTGCAAAAATACCGTTTCAGAGGTAGAAGCAGACCGTGTAAATACCGCCCGCAATTTTGCCGTAAAGCATAACTGCACAGTGGTGTTGAAAGGTGCTAACACGATTGTTGCATTACCTGACGGAGAAATATATTTCAACCTACTCGGCAACAGCGGTATGGCAAAGGGTGGCTGCGGTGACGTTTTAAGCGGCATAATCGTTTCTCTTTTGGCTCAAGGAATGCCCATAAAGCAAGCCGTTTGCGGTGCAGTTTATCTTCACTCCCTTGCAGGCGATAATGCGGCATCTAAAAAAGGCGAAAGACAAATGCTGCCAAGTGATATTATAGATGAGCTTTAATCAGGCTTTCCAAAGGGATGCCTTTATTTGAAAAAACTGTTATATCTCATCCTGTTTGGAGTTTTTTTAACACTTTGTTGCGGTTGTGATAAATTAAATTCCGATGTGATCGCGGTAACAAGTGAACTTAAATTCATATCCAAAATTGAATACAATGACGAAATTTATGAGTTTGAAGTGGAGATTCCCAAAAACTCAAAAGTTATTATGAAAACCTTGTCCCCAAAAAGAATAAAGGGTACCGTATTCGAAGTTTCTGAAAATATTGTAACTGTAAATTTAGAGCAACTGGAATATAAAACCTCACTTCACAATCTGCCTTCAGTTTCGCCCGTAAGGTTTATTTACGAGGTTTTCACAAATGCCGAAAACAAGAGAAACAATGTAACTTTAAAAGATAATGAATATTTTATATCAGGCAAAACCCCAACTTATGAATACACTCTTTTTATGGGAAATTCGGGTTTGCCAATAAAAATAACTGATAAAAAAATTAACATTTCTGCCATAATTAAGCAAGCTGCAATTTGCAAAATTTAAGCGGAAAACAGGAGGAAGTAAAATTTGAAAAGAACTAAAAAATTAATTACCGCAATAGTTTGCGTTATAATGATTTTTGTAACCGTTCCTTTTTCGGCTTATGCCAACGCAACCCATTTAAGCGGAGATTTCTATTATACGGTTGAAGGCGGAAAGGCATATATTACAGGATATAACAGTATTTCCGAAAGTTTTGTTACCATCCCACCTTCAATAGGTGGATATCCCGTTGTAGGTATTGCTGACGGTGCATTTGCCGATAATGAACTGATTTCTAAGGTAACAATATCTGAAGGTGTTTTAAGTATTGGCAACTCTGCATTTGCCAACTGCCGAAACCTTAGGAATTTAATCCTTGCAGAAAGTATTTTAAGCATAGGTGAGTCTGCTTTTTGGGGATGTTTATCTTTAGTAAATGTAAAACTTCCCGAAAAATTAACCGTGATTTCAAATAATGCTTTTTCCGACTGTTACAGCCTTGAAACCTTGACCTTACCAAGTTCTCTTACAACTATCGGAAGCGGTGCTTTTAACAGATGCTATAATTTATTAGAAATCAACATTCCAAACACGCTTACATTAATCGGCGCAAATGCTTTTTCGGGAAACCACATGTTAAGTATTTATTATTGCGGAACAGCAGAGGAATGGAACAATATTGAAATAAATGCTGACAACTCTTTTTTAGATGAATTGGAAATTTCATTCCATAAATATACCCCCGCATATATACCTCCAACTTGCTCAAAACCGGGACACACTCTTTTCACTTGCTCAATCTGCGGAAATTCTTACGAAAAAATTGACTCATCAAGCAATCTTTCGCCCCACGATTTTGAGGATTTCTTCACTATAGATAAACCTGCCACTGATTTAGAGGATGGTATCAAATCCCGCCACTGTAAAAACTGCGATGCAACCACAGATGTAACTATAATCCCACGTACCGCAAAAGCATACGGAAATTACAGCAATACTATTAAGTGGGTAATCAAAAGTGACGGCACACTTGTGATTTCCGGTTCAGGTGAGATTGCCGACCGCAATCTTCCCGTTTACAACCCATGGCATGAATATACAGAACTTGTTACCGCATTAGAAGTTTCAAAGGATATTACAAAATTAGGCAACAACAGTTTCAGTTCGTTGGAAAACTTAAAAATTGCAACAATAAATAATCCCAATACTTCATTCGGATACTATGTTTTTGCAAAAAATCCGGATTTGGTAATCAAATGTTACAGCGATTCAACCGCAGATTTTTATGCCCAGAAATTCGACCATATATCCACCTTTTTCAGCGCTCCCATAACCCCTGTTATTGAAAGTATTGTTGGAAACACTGCAACACTCAAAAGAGTTGATGGTTATGAATACAGTATTGATAGATACACCTGGCAAAAAAGCAATGTTTTTACGATAGAGAAAAATCAAATAGTAACATTTTATCAAAGAATAGCAGCAACCGCGACTGCATCTGCTTCCCCCTCAAGCGATGCCGCAAAAGGAATTTCGGTTGCGGCACCTGAAGTGGTTTTCGTTGGATATGATAAAATTTCAATAAAGCCCACACCCGATTTAGAATACGGGCTTGAAGGAGTGTTATGGCAGGAAGACCATAATTTCACAAAATGGATTATTCCCGAAACAACTTATACCGTATACCAAAGATATAACGGCGATACTGATGTTTTTGCGGCTTACGA
>JAZTXU010000203.1:0-8193 GCA_045636565.1 Acutalibacteraceae bacterium | reverse complement strand
TTCATATTCATGCATTTTATAATAATTTTCAACATTCCAATTGCTTTCGCCCGCAAACCATGATTTATCCTCAAACACGCGAAGTTTATTAGCCGATTTGCCCGCAATAAAGCATTCACGATTATTAATTTTATCAAAAAGGCTTTTGATATATCCATCCTCACCCAATGTGATAACATAATATTTATTTTCAATTACATTACCATTTACAGTTACGGGGAACTCGGGATTATTTTCAAGTTTACCAAAAGTTACTGCGCCCTTTGCAGAAATATTTTCAACAAAATAGCGTTTATCCTTGTAATTTACATAACCGCTAACCTTTTCTGAATATGGGTTAAAAATTGTTACCGCATTTTCAGCAAAATTAACCATTCTCGAAATAGAATTATCATTGATTGATTTTGCAATTTCATCAATCTCGGCATAAAGGCGGTCACTATCATCATAAACCGATTTAATTGATGAACCGGGTAAAACGTCATGGAACTGATTTATAAGCACCTTTTTCATAAGCTCATCAAATTCATTTTTGGGGAAATCAGCCTTATGGAAACGGTCAGCCAAAGTCCAAAGCCATTCGGTGTTTTGATAAAGTTGTTCTGCTTTTCTGTTTTGGCGTTTAACTCTACCCATTGAGGTGAGGGTTCCGCGGTGGTTTTCATAATAAAGCTCTCCATTCCAACGTGGCAAGCGCTTATGCTCTTTAACCTTGCTTTCAAGCTCTGTGAAATAATCCTTTACAAAACCATATTTAGTTTTAGGAACTCCTGGCAAACCATTTTTAAGCTTAAGCACAGTTTCAACCTGCTCAGGTGTGGGTCCACCGCCACCATCAGCATAACCGAAAGGCACTAAGATATCATCATTGATATCCTTTTGATTATAATTGCGATAACCACGAAGTATCTCACCGTTTTCGATATCAGGCACGTAAACAGTATCAAGATATGTTATGAGATGTGAGAAAACCTCACTACCATCAATACCCTTCCAATTAAATGTATCATAAGGAAAATGGTTGAGATCATTACTGTGGAGCTTTGCGGTCATAAAATAGTCCACACCACTCTTTTTAAGAATCTGCGGTAATGCGGCAGAATAACCAAAAACATCAGGCAACCACAAAACCTTACAGTCCACGCCAAATTCATCCATAAAAAAGCGCTTACCGTAAACAATTTGACGCACTATTGATTCGCCCGAGGATAAATTCATATCAGGCTCAACCCACATTGCACCCTCGACTTCCCATCTGCCTTCTTTAACATATTTTTTAATTCGCTCAAATAATTCAGGCTGTTGTTGCTTTACAAAATCATATAACTGAGCCTGACTTGACATGAATTTATGCTCAGGATAATCTTCAAACAACTTTGTTTCGGTGGCAAAAGAACGCAGAACCTTATCACGTGTGTGCTCATATCGCCAAAGCCAAGCTACATCCAGATGGGTGTGACCAATAAGGGTTGCCACACCATTATCTTCATAAATTTTAGAATAAAGCTCTTTTTCAATAAAATCATAAGCCTCTTTTAAGCTTTGATAAAAAGCCTCACTATGTGGATGGCGCATATCCAAAAGTGATAATGAATCATTAATCGCGTGAATCAATTTCACATATTCATGTGAATTTTCCGAAAAATCTTTAAGATGGAAAAATGCGGTTTTAATGCTTATATAATAATCAGATAGCAAGCGGTTTTTGCTAACCACAGACACAAATAGGCGCACACCTTTTTCGGTATCAGGCTCAACCCATCCGCCATAAGGTGTTTTTATACTTAGTCCGCTAAACGCATATAAATGAAAATTCTGTTCAGAATTTTGCATTTCGGTAACCTTTAAAAATTTGTGGTTTGTATCAAGTCCCTGCAAAGCAACATTATCCTTGTATAGAAGCATTTGCGGTTTTATCATATTATGACCATCCTGATTAGTGCATATATTAAGGAATAAATCATCACCATCTTCCACCTTTGGAAACTTCACATTCATTTTAAACAATGAATATTTATCAAAAAACTCTTTTGCATATAAATCGCCATTTGAGAAGGACACGAAATTATCATTGATATCATTAAAATCACAAGGAAATTCTATTTTGCCCTCGCGCATTTGAAGGTTTATATCACAAGGTACATTTTTATAAAGTAATGACCCAACTTCACCTATAAGCCTGTTTGCTCGTTCTCTAAGTCTATACATATATAACACTCCCGATGAATTAGTTTACGTCTCGAACTAATTGTATCACAACCAAATCATTAATGTCAACAAAATTGTATCAAAAAAGCCGGGATCTCGCCCGGCTTTTTAAGTTATTATTCTACTGTGGGATCTTTAATGTCTTCAACATCAAACTGACCGATAGCATAATCGTTTATTTCAGGTTTGAGAGTTTTGATATAATCATCAAGGGTCTTTGCGAATTCTTCATCTGCTATGATGTGGCGTGCATTAACATCAAGATTTTTTAAATAATAGGGGTCAGCCTTAATGTCCTTCTTAAAGAACAATACAAGACCTGAGCCATCCTTATTATCCATAACAACCGCTTCGCCAACCTTCATAGAATTAATCTTTGAATAGTAAGAGGTGTTATAATCTATAACCTGCTGACCAAATATATACTTTGTAGCTTCTGTTCCAAAAACGGCAGCATGAGTATCCTTGGGACCATCCTTAGCATCGTTTTCGTGAGAATGTTTTTCTTCTTTATTGTAATCTGCAAAAACCTGCTCAAAGGTCTTTTTGCCTTCCTGCAAATCTTTTGCATAGGCTTCTAATTTAGTTTTAAGTTCTTTCTTCTGCTTATCGGTAGCACCTGTTTCATAGGCAGCGTCCAAAACATCGGCGATTACAAAGTTTTCATAAATGGTCTTTTTAACATCTTCATCAGAAATAGCTTTTTTACCTTCCTTGGCATAAAGAGCATCGAAATACTTTTCTTTATATGCCAAATCCTTGCGGTAACTAAGATAAGTATTATATGATACACCATTGTCCTCAGTGCCTGCATCACCATCAGGATCAAAATAAAGATATTCAGGTAATGAGTAAGGGTTGGAAGAATCACCGTACCAAGCGGCATATGCATTTGATTCAACATTGGTCAATTCTTCTTTGGTAAGTTCAACCTTGGCTTCTTTGCATAAAAGCTTATATGCTGCGTTCTCTTTGAGGATTTCTATAGCTCTGTCTTTAATCCAATCTTCGTATTTTTTACCGTCAATCTTTTTAGAATAAACATCAAACTTTTGGGTTTCCTGTTCTTCTTCAGTGAGATTTTCCATAACAGCAGCCTGTGCTTCTGTTCTTGCGTTAATAAGAGCACACATATAGTAAGCCGATGTGAACTCAACATCACCGATAGTAACAGCGATTTCATCTTTTTGGTGCAAACAACCTGTAACAGTTAAAATCATGGCCATTACAAGAAGTAATGCTGCAATTTTTTTGATAACTTTCATTTTAGACCTCCAACAAGGAATTAATATCAGACATATTATATAACATAATTACGAAAAAGTCTATAAAAAATTTAAAAATTAATAATTTAATTGTAAATTAATTATTATGCTATTGATATTTTCGTAAACTTTCAGTATAATATCATATGTATTACTCTGCTTGGGAGTGTTTTTTATGGATTGCAAAAAGTTTTTTAATCAGATAAAAGGTAAGAAAATTGCTATGTGCGGAATTGGAGTCAGTAATACTCCTCTCATTCTGGATTTCATTTCAAAAGGCGCCAAGGTTTACGCTTGTGACAGGCGCTCACGCGAGCTTATCGGCGATTTGGCGGATAAACTTGAAGCCGCAGGTGCAAGATTAAAGCTTGGTGACGGATATCTTGATAATTTAGAGGTTGATATTATCTTCCGTACTCCCGGTATGAACTTTAACCTACCCGAGCTTGAAGCTGCCCGCAAAAAGGGAATTGCTGTTACAAGTGAAATGGAAGTGTTTTTTGACCTTTGCCCTGCTACGGTTTTTGCGGTTACAGGATCTGATGGTAAAACCACCACAACCACTCTTATTTCAAAAATGCTGGAAGCCGAAGGCAAGAAGGTTTTTGTTGGCGGAAACATTGGAAAACCCTTGCTTCCCGAAATTGAAAATATTTCTGCAGAAGATTTTGTTGTGGCTGAACTTTCATCTTTCCAACTTATTTCTATGCGTAAAAGTCCCGATGTTGCTGTTGTTACCAATGTGGCACCTAATCATCTTGATGTTCATAAAGATATGGATGAATATGTTGAAGCAAAACAGAATGTTATTATGCATCAAAATGCATTTTCACGAACCGTTCTCAACCGTGACAATGAAATCACAGAAGGCTTCCGCAAGTATGTGCGCGGTCAGTCTTTAGGATTCAGTATGGAAAGAAAACTCCACAACGGTGCCTGGCTTGACGATAAAGGATTTCTTCATATGGCATACCGCGGAATTGATGTTCCCATTATGCACCGAAGCGAAATCACCATTTTAGGCGATCATAATGTTGCAAACTACCTTGCAGCAATTTCTGCTGTTTGGGGTTATGTTGGTGTTGATACCATCAAAAAAGTGGCCCACGATTTTGCAGGTGTTGAACACAGAATTGAATTCGTGCGTGAAGTAAACGGTGTTAAATATTATAACGATTCTATTGCTTCAAGCCCCACAAGAACTATTGCAGGTCTTAAAGCGTTTGACCGTAAGGTTCACCTTATTGCAGGTGGATACGATAAGCATATTCCTTTTGAGCCTATGGTACCTTATGTTATTGAGAAGGTTGAAAAACTTTACCTTTGCGGTCATACTGCTGAAAAGATAGAAACTGCTGTAAAATTGGATAAAAATTATAACGGCAAACCCGAAATTATAAGGGTTAAAGATATTAATGAGGCGGTAAACCTTGCACATAAGGATGCAAAACAGGGCGATATTGTTACTTTAAGCCCGGCATGTGCGAGCTTTGATGCATTCCCAAACTTTATGGCAAGAGGAAACTATTTTAAAGAATTGGTGATGAAACTTTAATGTCAATTAAAGATACTCTTTTTGCGTTGTCCGCTTTGGATGCGGTCGGAAATATCCGTGATGCAGCTGACAAGGCTTATGAATATTTAAGTGAATACGCTGAAACTGAAAAGACCGAAACATTAACCATTTTAGGTTTTTTGAAGGGCAAAAGCGATTACACACTTATGCTTGATGCACATATTGACCAGATTGCTATGATTGTGACCGATGTTGATGATAACGGCTTTTTAACCGTTGCAAAATCAGGCGGAATTGACATTCGTACCCTGCCTTCCCGCAGAGTAACAGTTCACGGAAAAGAAAAAATAACTGCGGTTTTCTGTTCAACACCACCTCATCTTTCAAGCGGTGATATTGAATATACCGATATTTCGACAATTAAACTTGATACTATGTTAGGCCAAAAGGCAAAGGATATTGTAAGTATTGGCGATTATGTGACTTTCTGCGCCGAGCCGCGCTCACTTTTAGGTGACCGTGTTTCAGGCCGTTCTTTTGACAACCGAGCTTCTGTGGCATTAATTATTGAGGTTGCAAAAAGGCTTCAAGGCAAAGATTTGCCATTTAATGTTGCTTTTGTTTTGAGTGACAGTGAGGAGTTAGGACTCAGAGGCACCAGAACTGCTACCTATAAAGTAAATCCCAATGAAGCCATTGTGCTTGATGTGAGCTTTGGTAACGGTATTGGTATTAATGAAAATGATTGCGGAAAATTAGGCAATGGAGCAATGATTGGTGTTTCACCTGCGCTTGACCGCAAAATTTCAAATAAGTTGATAAATATTGCTAAAGAAAAAAATATTCCATACCAGATTGAGGCCATGGGCGCTAAAAGCGGTACTAATGCGGATATGATATCTGTATCCCGCGAGGGTGTGGGCACTGTTACCCTGTCTATTCCTCTTCGCAATATGCACACTGAGGTTGAGGTTTTAGATTTAAATGACCTTTCTTTTGCTTGCAATTTGATTTGCGAATACATTTTAAGCGGGGGTGTTATGAATGACTGAACTGCTTAAAAAGCTTTGTAATATTGATGGTACATCGGGTGATGAAACCGCAGTGAGTGATTTTATAATTTCTCAGATTGACGGTTTTTGCGAATACAAAACAGATGCGCTCGGAAATATTATTGTTTTCAAAAGAGGCAAAAATGCACCCGCAAAAAAGGTTATGCTTGATGCTCATACCGACGAGGTTGGGCTTATTATCACAAACATCACCTCTGAAGGATTTTTAAAATTCAAAACCGTGGGTGGAATTAATACTGCTGCCATTTTATTTAGAAATGTTAAAATTAACGGCAAAATTAATGGCGTTATTTCAGGCAAACCAATTCACCTTTTAGATAAAAAAGAATCCGAAAAGTTACCTGATAAGGATAGTCTTTATATTGATATCGGTGCCACCTCAAAGGAATGTGCCGAGTGTTATGTAAACTGCGGTGACAGAGCGGTTATTTGCGGCGAATTTGAAACTGTGGGTAATAATGTACTTTCAAAAGCGCTTGATGATCGCGTGGGTTGTGCTGCACTTATAAAACTCATAAGAGAATATGATGAGTACGATTTTTACGCCAGCTTCTCTGTTCAAGAGGAGTTGGGACTTCGCGGTGCCAAAACCGCTGCTTTTGCAATTGATCCCGAATGTGCCATCGTTCTTGAAGGCACTACCGCTGCTGATATTGCCGATGTTCCATATGAAAAATCGGTTTGTAATTTAGGAAAAGGTCCTGCCGTTTCTTTTATGGACGGAGCCACTGTTTACGATAAGATTTATTATAATACCGCGCTTAATTGTGGAGTATTATGTCAACCAAAACGAGCTACGACCGGTGGTAACGATTCCGGCGTTATACATCTATCACGCGAGGGAGTGCGAACAGTTTCAATTTCTGTACCTTGCCGATATATTCATACCTCCTCATCTGTGGCAGATTTGAATGACATAGATAACACATATAAACTGGCTTTGTATATGCTAAACGGACTCTGCAGCGGTGAAATAGAATGATATCACTCACAGAAATCCTACCCATTTTTGAGGAAGTCAGCGCAGAACTAATTAAAATTCAATGTCTTTATGACTGTTACAAAGGCGATGACCGTGTGCTTTTCTGGTGTCAGGATGAAGATAAAGCGGTAATTTCCATGACTGACGGGAATATGATTATCCACAATAATTCTGCCAATTTAGAGGAATTAAAAGAATTTGTGGACGTGCTCTCACCCGCTTGCGTTTTCAGTGACTACAATACTCTTTGTGCTATTGGCAGAAAACCCGACGAGCGCATAAATATAATGTCCCGTATGGCGGATATTGGCGACGAAGCAGCAGGAGACACCCTTTCAAGCAAAGAAATTTATTCCCTGCTTGATACTGACGGACTTTCGCTTCCCGAATATCCATACTTTGCGGTTGATTATTGCAGAAGGCTAAACCGCGGCGGTGCAGATTATTTTGCACTGAAAGATAAATGCGCTGCTATCACCTTTAACTCGGGTGAAAATGCCATTATAAACGGTATTGCAAGCCACCAAAAAGGCTACGGCTCTATCGCGCTTCAGAACATACTTAAAAAGAATCACGGTAGAAGACTTTTTGTTTGCTGCCGCGATAAGGTTAAAGGATTTTACGAAAAAAACGAATTTTGTCTGCACTATTTTGCAGGCTATTGGGTGAAAAATAAATGAATGCAACAAACTTTTTTCAGATTGATGAAAGACTTTTAAAATACGATGAAAAAGCTTTACAAATTGCAAAAAAGCAATTTGAAAGAATTGATGATATAACCGAATACTGCCAATTAAAGGTTCTTTCTGCTTTTATTGAAAACGGTGTAAGTGAAACCAATTTAGGAGTTTCCACCGGTTACGGATATGATGACCGCGGCAGAGATACTCTTGATAAAATAATGGCAAAATGTATGGGCGCAGAGGATTGCCTTATCCGCCACAGCTTTGCTTCAGGTACACATACATTGTCGGTGGCTCTTTTCGGTGTTTTAAGACCTAAAGACAAGGTAATCTGCCTCACCGGCAGACCTTATGACACTATTACGGGTGTTTTTGGAATCGATTCCGTGGTTGATGGTTCACTTGCGGATTTTGGTGTTGAGTATGCACAGGTTGATTTAATGCCGGACGGTACTCCCGATATTGA
>JAZTXU010000202.1:0-7353 GCA_045636565.1 Acutalibacteraceae bacterium | reverse complement strand
ATCTGCGGAGCAGGGCTTTCAATCACTGTTTTGGGCACAACATTTGCGCTTGGAATAAGGCTTGCCGTACTCTGCATGGAAAACGGCAGACACAAACGAAGTGCCACCAAACACCACAGCACCATATTCACCCATTTTGGCATTTTTTTAAAAATTAATCTTATAAGCAATAGTGCAATCACAATAAAGCTCGCAGAAATGCTCATATTCACTAATTTCAATACCAAATCTGTCATAAAATCACCCCTTTATTTTTTATATGCTTCGAGCATATCATAAAGTGCTTTTATTTCACCTTCACTTAATTCCTTGCGGTTTGCAAATGCGGCAAAAAATGCGGGCAATGAACCGCCGAAGTTATTCTCGATAAGTCTTTCGCTCTGCATAAAGAGAAAATCTTCCTTTGAAACCACAGCCGATACTGTTGCGTTTTCGTTCTTAAAAATTCCCTTTTCACATAATTTTTTAAGCACTGTATATGTTGTGGATTTCTTCCATTCAAGTTCCTTTGCAGCAATTCTTACGAGTTCGCTTGAATTAAGCGGCTCATTTTCCCAAATTATATCTGCAAACTTTGATTCCTTTTGCGCCAAATGTGTATCCAACATTTTAAACACCTCCATCGGTTTATTTATTTTAGACCACTTTTAGTTTATAACAAATAGACCCTTTTGTCAAGACTTTTTTTAGATTTTAAACGGAAATTATAATTTGTATCGCTAATGTTATATATAAACCACGCCCTGAAAAGTCGAAACTTTTCAGGGCGTGGTTGCCAAACTAATTAAACAAAACGCAAGTTTTACGGTTTTGTATATTTTAAAACAAAATCGATTATCATTTCTTGTATTCCGACACCGTTCGGATATGAATCTACAACATCTCCAATAGGCTCAAAACAATGACCGCCGTTTTTGGAAATTATAATCTGAACAATGGCACCACACTTTTTAAGTGCATCAAACATAAATTCAGAAGAATTGCAAAAAACCAAATCATCACTGCTTCCGGCACATAAAAGGGTTGGCGGACAATCCTTTTTGGCATAGGTGATTGGACTTGTAAGCTTTCTGGTTTCAATATCATCACAACCCGCATAACGAGTATGAAGGTCTTTTATATTATGTGTTTTAGGGTATTCACCGTTTTCATACATCACCGTTATAGGGCTAAGCGGTATTGTTGCGGTGATTTTATAATCGGCATTAAGACTTGTTTCGCATTTAAAATCATCGGGATTAGCATACGCTACCATAAGCGCCAAATGACCACCTGCAGAATGACCTGAAGTTACAACATTATATTTATCAATACCTAAAACATCTGCATAAAAACAAACATATCTTAAAGCATCAAAGCAATCGGTTACAATATCAGGCATGGCAACACCCGTGTCAGAAATTATGCGGTAATCGGGCGACACCACAGCATAACCGCGCTCCCTTAAAGCTTCCACGGAAGGATTTGAAAAGCCAATCATATCCCCGCGGGACACCATATGCCAGCCTCCACCCGAAATTATAAAATAAAGCGGAGCCTTTTTATAAATCTTTTTTGTGGGTGGCAAAAATGTAAGCGTAATTTCTCTTTCGCCCACAGTTTTAAACACTAAATCGGATTTTTCGTTTGTTGTCGGCACTGTTATCATACTGCTCAAAACCTCACCTGTTAAGACTTAAAAAATTCATCCTCAACTGCGGCGCAAAGATAATGATAAATAGGAAGATGAAGCTCTTGTATTTTAAATGTTTCCTTTTCAGGAGCGCAAATGCAGATATCTGCACCCTCTTTAAGCTTGCCGCCTGTGTTACCTGTAAGACCTATAACCTTAACACCAAGCGACTTTGCAACCTTAACCGCACCAAAAACATTCTTGGAATTACCTGATGTGCTTATAGCAATCAATATATCGCCCTTTCTTCCAAGAGACATAAGAGGTTGTGCATAAATAAGTTCAGGATCAACATCGTTGCAAAAAGCAGAGTTAAGTGCAGTGATTGAAGGCAATGAAACTGCAGGCAAAGCATCTTGAAGCTTATTTAAAATTTCATCATCAACAAGGTCGCAATTCGCCTTCATTTCTGCCTTTTTTTCATCACTTAAAGGGCGGAGTTTTAAAAATCCCTTCATAAGTTCACCAACGATATGGTCACAGTCAGCACAGCTGCCGCCGTTTCCGCAAAGTAATACCTTGCCATCATTTTTATAACATTCAATAATTGCATCCTTAGCGGCTACAATTTCCTCCTTTATACCCTCAAGCACGGGGTAGCGAGTCATTAATTCGTTAAGCATAATATTTTCTCCTTTTATTTATTAAAATTATAGCAATGCGGTTGCAACTGCCGCATAATCTCCGATATGTTCACCCAAAGCCGCGGGCACAACCTTACAAACAGAAGCCGAAATACCGAGAGCCTCTTTATCAATTTCTCTCTTTGCGTGTTCCCACAAAAGATTGTGGCTTCTTGCAAAGATACTACCGATTACAACAACCTCGGGATTAAGCAAATCAATAACAATTGAAAGACCTTTACCTAAATATTCACCGCAAGTTCTGTAAACATCAATTGCAACTTCATCACCGGCATCTGCGGCATCGGCAATAGTTTTTGCGGTAACGTCTTCTGCGGTCATACCCTTCTTAAAATATGCAGGATACTTACCCATCTGCACTGACTCTAAAGCCTTGGTGTATCCAAGTTGAGCAATACCACCGCCACTGCAGAAGCCTTCAAATGAACCTGCTTTACCGAATCCCACGGGGCCGAATTTTTCAAGGCGAATATGTCCCAACTCGCCTGCATTATCATTGGTTCCGCTATAAAGTCTGCCATCAAGAATAAGGCCCGCGCCAAGACCGGTGCCAAAGGTCATAAACACAACATTACGACTTCCCTTACCTGCACCGAATTTCCATTCAGCAACCGCGCAAGCGTTAGCATCATTTTGTAAAACTGTTTTAACACCGAAATGATCTTCTATTTGTTTTACAATTTCAACATTATCCCAATCAGGAAGATTTGGAGGGCACATTATAACACCCTTTTTAGAATCAAGCGGACCGCCGCAAGAAATACCAATGGCATCAGGCTTTTTATCAAGAATACTATCAGCCATTTCAATTAATCTTTCAATAATCTTCTCGGGAGCTACACCCTTTTCGGTTTCACACTTTTTCTTTTCTAAAAGGGTGATGTTTTCTCCATCCCATTCGGCTGTTATAACCGCACATTTAGTGCCGCCAATATCAAAACCTAAAATTCTCATTTCAAACTCCTTTTTGAACTAAATTTATATTTTTTATTATTCTTCTATTAAAATTACAGATAACGGTTCAATAATCAACTTATCCCCATTAACAATTTGAGGCACAGAATCGGGCGAAGTATAAAGTTTTTTGCCGTTAATATCCTGAACTGTGCATTGGGCAGGTTCATTAATAAAGTTTACTATAAAGTGACCGATTTTGCCATCAGCCGCCATATAACTTGAAGCAAGCAGAGGACTTGTAACCTCTGTTTTAGAAGCAAAGGTGATTTTAATTTTAGTATCAGTTTCAGGCTTTAAGGGTTTTACCATTTTGCCCGAATGCAAATATTTCTTAAACTCGCCCTTACGCCAAGCGTTCATATTTTTAACAAGTGTAATCGCCGCATCTTCATCAGGCATATATCTGTTCGAGAAAATACTCTGCCCCCAAGCCCACTGCACTCTGCCGCGGTCATTAATAACAAGGGTCAAATAATCACCCGCAGTGAAAGAATATGCCAAGCGGTATTGCAGGCTTAACTTATTTTCATAAGGGCTGATTGCACCCTCACCGCAAACCTGATTGCCCATAAAATTATTGAGGTATTCGTGATAAAGATAAGAATAAAGCGGCACGGCCTCGCCTATAAAGAAGTTAAGTTCAAAACGGTTGTCGCTATATAAAAGCTCGGGAATGAAAACCTCTGCCGCAGCAGATTCACAACCAAAAAGCATATCATTATTTTTGATTTCATTTTTAATTGTCTGCAAAATATCCTTAACCGCCGCAGACTGCCACCTGCCCGGCACGCTTGGATGACCGTGCTCTTTAGAGTAGCAGAAATATGCAGTTCCGCCGTGGTTTTGGTCTAAAAGCTGAACATAATCTATTCCTGCTTTATCCATATTAAGAACCTCGTTTTTCAAGGTTTCTTTAGTAAAATGGTGCGCTGGACATAAATCATAACCGTATCGCTGAAAAGTGCAAATTTCGGATAAAGGCAATTCACCCTCGGGCGACAGACACATAGCATCTTTGAGGTTTTTATTCTTAAATGCTTCTTCCATATTATATTCGGCAATGTTACTGCCCTCTGTCCAACCAAAGCCGCTACAGTAAACCCCAAGCAAATGTCCTTTACTGTGAAGCGCATCTATGTATTCCTTTAAAGCCGCTTCTCCACCGTAGGGCGGCCACACATAAGGCGGCGCCCACGGAGCAGTACCTTCCCAATGCATTAGAATTACCATAATTTTACTGTTAAGCTTTTCTGATAATTCATCAATATACTTCATACCATTTATATACGGGAAAAGTCCGCTCGGGTCCATAATGTCTGTATCATGGTGACCGCGCACACAGTATGTGATAACAATGGGTGATTCGGAATACCACTCGGGCAAATCCTTGTTTTCTTTTATTTTAGGAAGAGCTATTGCTCCCGATTCTTCCAACCAATTACGGTAAATTTCCGCACCATCCTGCCAATCACCCTCAAAAACAGAGAGCACGATATCAAAATCGGTTTCATAAGTGCCGCCCGTAACACCGGGGTAAACCCTCATCACAGATTTTACTCCGTCATCAGCGCGATAAAAATCAATATGCTTTGTGTTGTTAGCCTTATCGTGTGCGCCGATGTAGATGTTACCCTTGTCACTCAAAAACTCAAGGAAAGGACTGCAAACCATACCGGGATACATCGCATAACTGCCAAGGCTTGGATATTCAGGCTCAAAATGCTTAAAGCCGCTGTTTTCACGGGCGGTTATATTTTTAACTATTGCGCCCTCGTTATAAGGAAAAAGAATTTTACTGTTTCCGCCCTTATCAAAGAAAGAGTCTTCTACACTGAATGACGGAAATTCAAGCCATTCTAATTGTAAATCACAAACACATCCTGCACGCCAATTTATAAAGTTTGAATTTTCTTCATAACTTATATGTACAGTTGCAACTAAATCAATACCTTCAAAATCCGTATAAGTAATGGTATACCTATTATCATCAAAATCCATCTTACAGGACTTGGCTTTTGTTACATCAGTGGTGATTTTCTCACCCTTTTCACCTCTGAATAAAAGGGTTAAAAGCGGTGGTTGAATATTGCTTAAAAGGTTGCCTTTTTCACCTTCAAACGATAATATTTTACCGCCCTTTTCATCAATTCTAAGGGTAGAAACACTATTAATAATTTCTATCATTATTTTTACCTTCCGAAAAAATCAATTTTGGACACAATTTCGTGACACCTGAACCGCCGAGTCACAAGCCAAAAAGCCGCCATTGATTTTACTTTTTCTTAAAATTAAGCATACCACACCGCTTGAATTAAGTCAACAAATTTAAGTGTGTTAAAAAAATATCTTTGGGGTTGACAAATAGGCTTTATTGTGGTAAAGTATATACATTAAGATAGAGGCGCGGTATGTTATCAGTAACGGCTGAATGCTAATTTCGGCAGAAAGATGTCACCGTGAAAGGAGCAACCGCCGAAGTAGGATATTGGCAAATATCCCGCTGGTAAAACGGAATAATATCTGCTTTACTGTCGCATTTGCGGAGAGCTATCAAAACAGAACTTTTTTGGTGTACTTTTGTATGCTTATTTTCTGATTTTTGGTAGTCGAGCAATCGGCTATTTTTTTATTGTAAAAACATAAAAAGGATGAGAAAAAATGAAAAAACCAATTTTTGAAGGTATGGCTACCGCCATTATCACTCCCATTACTGAAAACGGCATTGATTATGAGGCTTTTAAAAAGCTTATTGATTGGCAGATTGAAGAAGGCATTAACGCTCTTGTTGTTTGCGGAACAACCGGCGAATCTTCCACCCTTACCGATGAAGAACACCGCGAAGCAATTAAGTTTGCGGTTGAATATGTAAACGACAGGGTTCCCGTTATTGCAGGTACCGGCTCTAACGATACCGCTTACGCTTTAGACCTTACCAAGTTCTCTTGTGAGGTTGGAGTTGACGGTGTGCTTGTTGTAACACCTTATTATAATAAGGCAACCCAAAACGGTCTTATTAAGATGTTTACCCAAATTGCAGATGTTGCAACCGCTCCCGTTATTCTTTACAATGTACCTTCTCGTACAGGCGTTAATATTGAGCCTGCAACAGTTGCAGCTTTGGCTAAACATCCTAACATTAACGCTATTAAGGAAGCCAGCGGAAATATTTCTAAAATTGCTGAAATCGCTCACCTTTGCGGTGATGAAATTAATATTTACTCAGGTAATGATGATCAGGTTATCCCGATTATGTCATTAGGCGGAAAGGGTTGCATTTCTGTTCTTTCAAATGTATTGCCCAAGGAATCTGCTTTAATGTGCAAAAAATTCTTTGAGGGTGACATTATGGGTGCCGCTAAAATGCAGCTTGACTATCTCCCTCTTATCAATGCACTTTTCAGCGAGGTTAACCCCATTCCCGTAAAGGCTGCTATGGCAGAAATGGGCTATTGCGAGGATTACCTCCGCTTGCCACTTACTCCTATGGAGCCTGCTCACAGAGAGGTTCTCTTTAACGAAATGCGTAAAGCAGGCATAAATATATAGTGAATTAAATTTAACTTTTAGGAGAATCTCAATGATTTGCGATAATATTTCGGTAAACGAAAAGGGTCACCTTACATTTGCCGGCTATGATACTGTGGAGCTTGCCGAGAAATACGGCACACCGCTTTATCTTATGGATGAAAATAAAATTCGTACCCATGTGCGTACATATAAAAACGCAATGGCAAAATATATGCCCGAAGGCTCTGTTCCCGAATTTGCAAGCAAGGCATTTTCCTGCAAGCAGATTTACAGAATTATGGCAGAAGAAGGCATTGATATTGATGTTGTGTCGGTTGGTGAAATTTTCACCGCCTTTTCAGCAGGCTTTCCAATGGAGCATAGCTTTTTTCACGGCAATAACAAGTCTGACAGCGATATAGCATTTGCTATGGAAAAGGGTGTTGGCTACTTTGTGGTTGACTGCCTTGAAGAGTTAGAGGCTATAAACCGAATCGCAGGCGAAATAGGTATTACACAGAATATTTTAATACGTGTAACACCGGGTATTGACCCTCACACCCACAAGAAAAT
>JAZTXU010000201.1:0-5309 GCA_045636565.1 Acutalibacteraceae bacterium | reverse complement strand
CCTATCATACATTTTGAATCAATTCCCATTAACTCCCATTGAGGAAAAGAAGTGCCGGAAATTTCCGCCAAATTCAAAAGGGAGTTTACTTCATCGTTTACCATTTCTGGTCTTATAATTGTAAGTAGCGGAAATTCACTTCGATATACATCCCATCCGCTAAACATTGTTCGATGGTTATAAAGGGGCATTCTTATAACACCATCAGGACCTTTATACCTACCATCAACATCAACAGCAGTTCGAGGGTCTAATAAAGTGTGATACAAGCAGGTATAAAACAAGGTTAAATAGGTTTTGTTTGTCCCCGTAACATCTACTGTATCCAAAGCTTTTTCCCATTCCCTAAAAGCATTAGCCGAAATATTATCAAACTCAAATTCAGGACATTCGGTTTTTAAATTATTTCTTGCGCCGTCTAAATCGGTATAAGATATTCCGCATCTTAATTCGATTTGTTCATTTTCTTCGGTATCATAAAAAGCAACAAGTCCGACATCTTCGTTTTCGAAGATTTTGATACCTTCGTTTTGGTATTCTTCATTAGAAAAGAATCGCATATTTTTTGCAGGCTTTGAAATTTCACAGGCAAAATATAAGGTATATGAAATATTACCGTCTCCCCTGCCAAATCCGCCACCCTTAGGAGTACAAACAATATAACCTTCAATATATTTATTGTCAATTATTTCGATATGTTCAAAATCAGCATGGCCAGCAATTCTGCGAGAAAAATTAAACAAAATTCTTGAATCTTGCGTTTTTGGATATGCAAACCGCAATGAGCCTGTATGGGTAGTAACTGTGGCTTCGGCGGTAATACCGTATCTTTCAAGAAAAACCGAATAATAACCCGCCTTTGCAACCTCTTTTTTGTGAGAAAATTCAGATTTCCAACCAACTGTTCCCTTTTTGAAAGGTATTTCCGCATTACTTCCGCTTCTAAGGTCGGTTTCACCAATTACGGGCATTATTTGAAGATTTCCCAAATCACCGTACCAACCGCTTCCGCTCATATGATTGAAACTAAAACCTTCAATTGTGTTGTGGCAATAGTGATATCCGCTTCCGTTATCACCACCCGTTACAGTATCAGGTGATAACTGCACCATACCACCAGGCAAACAAGCACCCGGATGTACCTTACCGCCACCGTGAAAGCTTTGTTCAAATGCATCACCAACTGTACCGATAATAGGATCAATATATTTTGCTTTTTCAGTCATTTATAGCATCCTCCGGATTTGTTAAAAGTTCAATAAATACAGATTCATGTGGTTTGATATTAAATATTAATTCTTTAACAATTCCGTGTTTTTTACCAACAAACACATTATGCTCGCTTTTAACACCAACAACATTATCAAGATTAATTTCTACCACAGCTTCCTTAGAGGTGTGTTCTTCATTGTCGAAATCGGTGTAGTCAATAGCTAAAATCACTTGCTTACCTTCGGTTGTATTGAACAAGCTAAGACCGACATCACGACTGAAAACCAACTTTGTAGAAATTTTTTGTAAGGTATTAATAACTGTATTTCGCAACAATTTTGATACCAAATACAATCCTTTTTCGCCGCTCGGCTCATAACACACCGAGCAACCTAAATTTTCAACCTTAGTGTTAATAAGCATTGTATGCTCTGTTGCAATAATCGCATGTGAGTTATCGTTTGCTGAAAGAACAGTTTTAGCGTTTGAAGGTTTATACTTAAATTCGGCATTTGAAGAATAAATATATTCGGAATTTTTGCCATCAGAAAGTGTATTTACTTTTGTTTTGAAAGTTTCTTCATATACACCGAAAAGATCTTCAAGACCCGTTACATCAGATACCGCAATCAAATTAACTCCTGACTCATATAGACGACGAATTTCACAAACATATTCACTATCCACATTTTTTAAAGAAGGAATAACGATAATATCACATTCTTCAGGCTTTAAATCCTTTAAAACATCAAATTTGAAAGCAAAACCTTGAGAAATTCCCGATTTGCGGCTACATTCATAAATGAAAGCTTGACCCGATTCACTTTGGTTTAAAATACGCGGGCTGTTTCGACCATCTCTTGTTTTATAAATGCAGTATTCATCTTCATCTATTGAATAATCTGCTAAAAACGCAATTGAACGCATAGGTTTAGCGGGTTTGTATTTTAAAACATAACGCCAATCTTTTACTAACACTTCCAATTCATCTTCCCTACAAGATCGGTGAAATCCGTAAGAAGACCAGTAATGATAACCATCCTTAAGTCGATGTGCAGTGTTGTAAACGTATTCAAAACTGAGGGTTGAATTATAATAAGGTAATAACTCATAAGCCCCCATAGGAGCATGTGCGAATTTAACGTAACCATCAATACAGCCGCCGCGACTTCCTGAATATTGCTCAGGATAAATCTTCAAATCAGGACAATGAAGCAATATAGTCATAACAGCAAAGGCTCCGCGATAATTTTGATAAGAGCATGAGTATGGATAATCTTCAAATACGCAGAAACCATCAAAGGCCTTTTGTGATAAATCACTATTACAAGGAGCGCCGCAATACATTAATGAATGATATGATAAGGTTGGATGACCGTAAGGTGGGAATGGACCATAAGCGGCACGTTTTATATTTGGATTTTGCTCCTTTAAATCTTTGTTGTAACCATCTAATAACTCATACTGCTTTTTATTGGCATAAGGTACCCACTCCTTAAAATGAGCTTTCATTAATGCCTGATATTTTTCTGTGGTAATCTCATCCGTGTCCGGATTAAAATCGATTTCTTTAATGATTTCGGGATTTTCTTTCAAATAACTTGTAAGAATTGCCTTTTGCTCAGGGAAAAGTCTGAACATATAATCAACTTTCCAATAATCAGTTCTGAAAATAATGGGAATTTCACAACCGAAGTATTTACCTGTATCGATTGGAATGAAAAAAAGATAATCAGCATTTTCGTTTACGAAATCATATTTTTTATCGCAATAATCTTTAGCGGTTCTAAATGTACGCCAAGCAAACCATTTTCTTTTGAAAATCTTTGCGATTTCCCATGGTTTTCTAATACTGGCTTCAATTGGTGTATCGGTAATGCAAGATATATAATGTTCAGAATTGCAAGACTTTTTTGGATTCCAAAAATCGAAAGCATTTCTCATAAGCCATTTGTGTTCGTTTGGCATTGCAAACATAAATGGTAAGCCACTCGCCAATGAGGGACAAATATCCGAATCTCTGTCAAACACCTCAAAGGTTTTAACTATTTTCTTGTATAGTTGCTCGCCATAATATACGGAAAATTCAACCTTATACACACCAATTTCAAAATTACCGAATTTAGCATTTGCTGTAATATTTTTATAATCTTTTCGCCAAGTAGAAATCAAAGTTTCGGTTTCAACACAATCTAATTCTTCAGTTTCAAAAACATTCAAAATTTTAGCTTTAACCGAAAAATAATCTACATTCGATTTTGTATAGAAATTCAAAGAAAAACGCACTTTTTCGTCAATTTCAAAATAGTGATTATTTTTTAAATGCTCAATTACCTCTTCCCTGTTATAACAGTTTTCAGGTATTAAACTTAATGCCGATTTATCAAAAGGTGATAGAACTTCAAAAATATCTCTGCCATCCAGCGCTTCACCGCTATAAATCAAATTGCCATCTAAACTAAATCTAAATTGATTTCCACCTATCTGCGCGCCATAATTTCTGCAACTAAGCTTATTATAGCCAAAAATAATTTCATTAAATCTTAGATCTTTGGCAATACCTAATCTGTAACATTTAGTAATTGGCAATTCAGTATCACTAAAGAATTTCTTTAATGTTTCATGACTGATGTTAGGATCAACAAAACATTTTTCGCCTGAAAAAAGATTAAATAACTGTTCACACGAATCATTTCCGACACCGATATATGCAAACTCCATCCAATCTATTTCTACAACATACTGCCCGGGTCTGTCCATCCCATTCAGTTCCCTGCTTTTTGTTCCTCCATCAAGTATTGCAAATAAAAATGCTTCACCACCAATTTCATCAATCTTCAAATCAACAGAATACGGAATATCACCGCCGTTATCACACGGGATTATGAAGGTGTTTTTGTAGATGTTTTTTATCTCAACATCATCTTCTGATTTGAAGGAAATATCAGTTAATATAAGTTCGCCCCAAAAATTATCGCGTTCAATTGCAAGCTTTCCGAATTGTGATTCACATTCGTATTCAAAATGATTTCCTACCATATCACAAATTATTTGTTTTTCAGTGATCTCTAATTCAAAATTATATAATTCATCGTCCTTAAAAGGATAGCAAAATTTAAATACGGTAAGTTTATCTTGAAAAACACAGTTATCCATATCATATATGATTATTTCATTTTTATTAGGAGCATTAAATCTAAAGTCAATACATTTACCACTTCTTGAAACTTCATCATATCCGACAATTACTCTAAAATTAAAAGAAGAATCCTCTATATAAGTTGCTTTAAAGTTAAAAGAAAATTTACATGTTTTGAATATAGAAGTGTTTAAAATATAACGATTACCAATAGATTTCAAAGCAAATCCACCATTAGAAATACCTGAATGTAAATTTGCGGTTTCGGTGTGTCTTTCAACAGAAAATGAATAAGGCTGCATATTTTCATCATATGCCATAAAATCATCATACAAATTAAACATAATATCACCTGAATATATTTTATATAGACATTATACTATTATTAAAAATCGCATCAAAGCAATAAAAATGCTATTTTTTAACACAATATTGCTTTTTTAAGAGAAATATTGTATAATTGCTTCAGAGGTGAATGATTTGCCGTACGAATATCATAAATATGAACATTACCACGACTCAGAACTAAAAATAATTTTCCACAAAAATTTAATAACATCTGATTGGGTTATAGATGCTCATTGGCATAAAAGCCCCGAGTTGTTGCTTGTAACTGAAGGTACATTAATTGTGACCTGCAACGGTGTTGAAAGGACTTTTGAAGAGAATGAAATTGCAATAATCAATAACAATCAGATACACGAAATACATACCACAAGCGAAAAATGCAAATATTATTGTCTAATTGTTGACTCAGAAATTTACGATAACGATAATGCCTTTTTAGCACAAAAATGTGAAGATAATGAAGCGGTTACGATTTATAAAAAAATAGTTGAGGAGTTTACACACAAAAGCTCAAATTACAAAGAAGCGATAATCGGCTATTCAAAAGTGCTTTTTACATTGATTTCTCGCATTGAGGTTACAGACATCGATTTTAGAAAAAATAATAAAA
>JAZTXU010000200.1:0-6449 GCA_045636565.1 Acutalibacteraceae bacterium | reverse complement strand
CGACTGCGAATTCAAAGAATTCGCAAACAATTACCGTTGGTAATTGAACATATTCATTGAAATGATATCGAAGTTGCAAAATAACGTTTTCAGACGTTTTTTGCAACATAGAGCCGATTTTTATCGGCAATGTCGAGAAATTCAATCAATTTCTCGACATTCGATAATCATTATAAAGCGCAAAACCGCCACAAATCAGTGGCGGTTTTTCTTTTGAAAAAATATTATTGATTTTCGAATAAAAAAGTGGTATATTAATTATGCGACACAAATTTAATAAACTATTTGAACAATGGTGTGTATTTTTATCTTTGGTAAAAATGCAGGCTTCTTTTTCACATACTGTTGTCAAATAGAGTGAAATTTGTGTCGCAGCAAATGAGGCTATGTATTTTTCAGTGCGTGGCTTCGGCTGCGCACTTTTTTATTTTGTAACAAAACGCAAACTTCGATTAGTCGCCAAACCGAAAAAACGGAGGTCTTTCGACCTCCATTTTCTCGGTTTATAATTATATCTGAAAACGTTTTAAATTATATGTAACCTTTGAAAACTTCTTTTGCGAAATTATCGTAATCGGTTTTTAGAATTCTCCCTGTGGTTTTTTCTCACAATCAAGACGGTAAGATAAAGTCATCAAACTGTCACCAAAATGAACGTTTTCAACCTTGACTGCAGGGTGCTTCACCGAAAGGTCGTAATGGCTGAAATTCCAAAAACCTTTAACGCCAAGTTTAACAAGTTGATTACAAATTGGCTCCGCCGCCTCTTTGGGAATACAAAGAATTGCAACCTCCGGCAGATTTTCACGGCAAAATTCATCAATGGTGGAGGTGCTTCTTATAGGCAAATTCTTAACCACCTGACCCACAAGTGACTCCTTCTGGTCAAAAAGACCGATAAGCCTGAATCCCTTTGATTCAAAATTTATGTGCATTGTAATGGCACGACCCAAATTACCCATTCCTATAAGAATGGTGTTCTTGGGATTATCAAGCCCTAAAATTCTTGCAATTTCAAATTCAAGAATATCTATATTGTAACCGTAACCTTGCTGACCGAAACCGCCGAAACAGTTTAAGTCTTGCCTTATCTGGCTTGCGGTGATGCCCATTTTTAATGATAACTCGCGGGAGGAAATTCTGGTAATGCCTGCTTTTTTAAGTTCACTTAAAAATCGGTAATAACGTGGCAATCTTTTAATAACCGAATCTGAAATAACGCTCGGTTGCTCTTTTTTCTTATTTTTAGAAACCTTCACAGTCTTTTTTGCTTTCTCAGATTTACCGCTCATCACAACACATCCTTTCTAAAAAATGCTATTTTTAACTATCTTCACATATAAATAATAATAGTTTGTGAAAAAAATGTCAAGAAATTTAAAAAAAGTACTTGACAAATCGGAAAAAACGATTATAATAAAATAGTAATCATTACTGATTTGGGTGATTAAAGTGAAAAATTATTCAAAGCAGCGCGAGGCAATATTAGAAGTTTTGCGCTCAACAAACACTCACCCCACAGCTAATTGGATTTACACACAGGTGCGTGAACAACTTCCCAAAATAAGCCTTGGCACGGTTTACCGCAATCTGTCGGCTCTGGCGGCATCGGGCGATATACTCGCCATTGATGTTGGCGACGGGTTCGAACATTACGATGGTGATGTTTCACCCCATCTTCACCTGAGTTGCAGAAAGTGCGGCGGAATTGAAGACTTGGTTTTAAACGAAGATGTTTTATCGAAAAAAGCCGCAGAACGTGGCTTCACCCCCGAAACTTCAATTTATGTGGTTTACGGTGTTTGCAAAAATTGCAATCAAAAAATTATTAATTAAACTTGGAGGAAATTAAAATGAAAAAATTTGTATGTTTAGTTTGCGGTTACACACACGAGGGAGACGCTGCTCCCGATAAATGCCCTATTTGCCAGGCTCCCGAGTCTAAGTTCCAGGAGCAGGCAGGCGAAAAGACCTGGGCTGCAGAGCATGTTGTAGGCATCGCAAAGGGTGTTGACGAAAGAATTATCGCAGGTCTTCGCGAAAACTTCAACGGCGAGTGCTGCGAGGTTGGTATGTATCTTGCAATGTCAAGAGTAGCTCACAGAGAAGGCTATCCCGAAATCGGTCTTTACTGGGAAAAGGCAGCTTTGGAAGAGGCAGAGCACGCAGCAAAGTTTGCAGAACTCCTCGGCGAAGTTGTAACAGATAGCACAAAGAAGAATCTTGAAATGCGTGTTGACGCTGAAAACGGCGCAACTCTCGGCAAGTTCGAACTTGCAAAACTTGCTAAGGAATTAGGTCTTGACGCTATTCACGACACCGTTCACGAAATGGCTCGCGATGAGGCTCGACACGGCAAGGCTTTTGAGGGACTTTTAGGCCGTTATTTTAAGTAATATCTGATTGAAAAATCACTGTGGATGTGCTATCATAACGGTAGCACATCTTTTGTTTTGGGGTGATTTTGTGAAAAAAGCGAAAAAATACATTTATCCCATTGTATTTTCAATGTTTTTTGTTGCTTTATATGAAATATTAGTACGCTCGTCATATATGTTTTCTGGGCGCGCAAATGATATACTTTCTGCTTGCGCTATGCTATTTTTAATGGCTTGGATTTTTGTTATCTTGCCTTTTTACTGTGTAAAATACAGCAAGATAATCATTGGCGAGAAACTTAAATTTTTGTTTTCCATTTACAATTGTATAGTGTTAGGTGCCATTTCTATATTACCCTTTAGTTTGCAAAATGACGGAAAAGTTGTCGTTGTCTTTTTTATTTGGGTGGCAATTTGGACTGTTCTGCCACTGGTTTTGCGGTTAATTTTCGCTAAATAACAAAATGATAACAAGTCTAATGAAACTGGGGATAGTGTGACAAAAGTGTGATTTTAAAAAATCGAATAATAAAGCCTTGATTCCAAGCGGTTTTCGGGTGAAGTTTCAAGATGAGGCTCGACACGGCAAGGCATTTGAGGGACTTCTCGGTCGTTACTTCAAATAAGTGAAATCCCGTATAAATAATGGATTTTAATAAATGTATAATGCGGGTGCAGAAATTTCTGCACCCGCATTTTTCACAATAATATTCATTATTTATAGAAGAAGATATTTAAAATAAAAAAGATTACGTATGATTTTTAAAAAGGGAGTGTAAAACTCATCTTTTTGCACATAATAAAACCGTTCAAATTGTTTTGAACTTAAAAAGGGAGGAATTTTTAATGAAAAGAATATTATTGTTAGTGTTGACTCTTTCTCTGGCGGTTATGTTAACGGCTTGCGGAACTGATGGCACAAACGAAAGTTCTTCAAGCAATGACCAGAGCGGTGCTTTAATGCCTGACACTTCAAACAATTCTTCGGGCGGTTCAGATACTTCTGACCTTATGCCGAGCATACCCGACGGCAGTGCGGTGAATCCGGGTACCAATACTCCTACCGATTCATCATTAAATAACTCGGCCGCAGAAACTAAAATCAGCCGTGAAAGAGCAATAGAAATTGCCCTTAACACCGCTGGTGTCGGTAAAGACAAGACCCACGACCTCGATGCGGAACTTGACCGCGAAAACGGGCGTATTGTGTGGGATGTGGATTTTGAAACCAAGGATATGGAATATTCATACGAAATTGATTCCGATAGCGGCGCTGTGATAAAGAAAGAAAAGGAACCAAACGATTAATTGGGAAGGGGCGGTCATTGATCGCTTCTTTATTTTTCAAATTATGGGGAATCGCTAAAATTATGCTTGCCTTTTTTGTTATAGCACCAAAAATAATTGTTAATGATTCGGCATCGGCTTCACACTTTTAGCATATCTGCTGAAAAATTCTAAACATTATAATATACAACCAAAACCTTGACAAATTGCGATTTTACAATTATAATAGAAACGAATAATTATATTATATCGCATTTTGGAGGATTTTAAAAATGATTAGTGCAGGCGATTTTAGAAACGGCGTAACCTTTGAGGAAGACGGCAACGTTCTTCAGGTTATTGAATTCCAGCATGTAAAACCCGGTAAGGGCGCTGCTTTCGTAAGAACAAAGACAAAGAATGTTATTACAGGCGCAGTTATCGAAAAGTCTTACAACCCCACCGCTAAGTTCCCCACCGCTTTTGTTGAGCGTAAGGATATGGAATATTCTTATGAAGATGGCGGAATTTACTACTTTATGGATCAGGAAACCTATGATATGGTTCCGATCAACGCAAGCGACCTTGGCGATAACTTTAAGTTCGTTAAGGAAAACATGGTTTGTAAGATCCTTTCTTACAAGGGCAGCGTTTTCGGTGTTGAGCCTCCTACATTCGTAGAGCTCGCTGTTACAAAGACCGACCCCGGCTTTGCAGGCAACACCGCTACCAACGCAACCAAACCCGCTACTCTTGAAACAGGCGCTGAAATCCGCGTTCCCTTGTTCATAAACGAGGGCGATGTTTTAAGAATTGATACCCGCACAGGCGAGTATATGGAACGCGCTTAATTTATTATATAAGGAGTGCTTACAATGGATATTTGTGAAAAGATTGCTTACATCAAAGGCTTGGCTGAAGGTCTCGGCTTAGACGATGCAACAAAAGAAGGCAAAGTTCTTGCCGCTATTATCGACCTTTTGGGCGATATTACAGATGAAATCTGTGACATTGAAGACGGTTGCGATGCTCTTATGTAGCAGTTCCACGCTGTTGACGAAGATTTAGCTTCTTTAGAAGAAATCATTTATGAAGATGATGAAGACGATTGCGACTGTGATTGCGATGATTGCGATTGCGATTGTGAAGATGAAGTTTACGAAATCGAATGTCCCGCTTGCAACGATGTTATCTATCTTGATGCTGATATGCTCGAGGAAGAAGGTATGGTTTGCCCCAACTGCGGCACAGAGTTAGAGTTCGATTTTGACGGTATCTGCGATTGTGACTGCGATTGCGATTGCGACTGCGAAGAAACTGAAGAATAATTCTTAACATTATAAAGAAAATCCTCCCGAAAAACCGGGAGGATTTTTTTAACATTCTTCTATATTTTCACGTTTGAATACATCTGAAGCAAAGAATTCTTCAAGGCTTATTTCCAAACCATCACAAATTTCGTATATTATTCTAAGTTTCATACTCGGATAAGAGCATTTCATAATAGTGCTTAAGGTTGACTGGGGAACGCCGGTTTTTAAATATAACTGATACTGCGTTATTCCGCGCTCTTTGCATAGTTCTTTAATTCTGTGTGCTACCGCTTCGTTTAATTTCATAACCCTCACCTATACTTCATTTACTCGATAACCTTGTAAATTAGTATAGAGTAACGGACAGTAAAAATACTTCGCGTACTTGATATTTGAAGAAATTTATGTTACAATTATTATCGAGGTGGTTTTATGAAACAATTATCTTGCCAAAATGAATTTTGTGTATATCAAAACAGAGGGAATTGTGTTTTAGAAAATATTCAACTCGATATTCAGGGAAACTGTATGGAGTGTATATATGTTAATATTAATGAAAAGATTTTAAATACTCTAAAAGAAAAGCATTTGAAAAAATTGGAATGAATTATAACGGTGATCAGATAATCACCGTTTTTATTTCGTTTACATTTTTATCTATTGAATTAGTTATATAAAAATGGTATAATTTAATTGTATCTATCAATTAAATTGAAGCCGGTGATAAAGATGACAGAAACAAAACCAAAACTTGAATACACCGTATTGCCTGAGTGCGAAAGCCTGCCGGCTATTATTGTTGCAGCAGGTAACTCTACGCGTATGGGGGGCATAAACAAACAGTTTCTTGAAATATTGGGTGTGCCGGTAATAGCAAGAAGCCTTATCGCTTTCGAATATTCCGCAGCGGTTTCAAAAATCATTCTTGTGGCACGCGAGGAGGACATTTCCGCCTTGCAACTTCTTTGCGAAAAATATGGTATCACCAAACTTTCGGATATTGTGGCAGGTGGCGAAAACCGTCACATTTCTGTGATGAACGGACTTTCCCGCCTGAGTGCCGATGATGACAGGGTGCTTATACACGATGGTGCGCGTCCACTTGTTGAAGATGTCACAATTTGTGCGGTTGCCGAGGCACTTACAAAATATGATGCAGTTACCTGTGCCGTTAAGGTTAAAGATACGATTAAAAAGGTGTCGCCCGACGGCAAAATTGAAAAAACACTTGACCGCAGTTCTCTCGTTGCAGTACAGACTCCGCAGGGCGTAAATGTGAAAAAATATCTTGATGCAGTGGAAAAAGCGGATAACCCAGCCAATTTTACCGACGACCCATCTATAATGGAAGCGGCGGGATATACCGCATATATTGTTGAAGGCAGTTACCAAAATATTAAAATCACCACCCCCGAGGATATTGCCTTGGCGGAAATTTACTTGAAAGGGCAAGAATAATTATGAGAATAGGTCACGGATACGATGTTCACCG
>JAZTXU010000199.1:0-4691 GCA_045636565.1 Acutalibacteraceae bacterium | reverse complement strand
GAAACTTTCAACTCTTTCCTCTTTTGTCTCCTCACGCGGTTGATATGCCTTTCAAAATCGCCGTTGTTTAAGAGGCTTGCCAGAACATATTGCATATAAGTGGGCACGGTGCAGGAATAAAAACCGAGTTTTCGTTCAAATTCTTCTGCTAATTTGTCCGGCAACACCGCATAACCGATTCTCAATGATGGCGAAATGGTTTTTGAAAAGGTATTCATATATATAACATTGTTTTTTGACAGTGAAAACAAGGTTTCCTCGCTTTTTTTGGAGATTGTAAATTCCGATTCAAAGTCATCCTCAATAATTATCCGCCCTTTTTCATCTGCCCAGCGGATATATTCGTGCTTTTTTGATGCCGATGCCGTAACCGAACTCGGAAAACTTCTGAAAGGTGAAATGTGAAGCACTTCGGCGTTGCTTTTCCAAAGGTTTGCACTTTTTATACCGTCTTTAATAAGGGGCAGTTTTTCGTATTTCACATTGAGCGAGGCATAAACCTGCTCAATTTTTTTATAAGAGGGCGATTCGATAGCGTAGAGTTTGTCTTTCCCTAAAAAATTTACTATAAGGCTGTAAAGATATTCCGAACCCGAGCCGATTATAATCTGATTTTCATCTGCCACAATGCCTCGGCTTCGCGCAAGATAATTCTTAATGGCGTTTTTAAGTTCTATTGTGCCCATATTTTGCGAGAGCGAAAGTATACCCTCACCGTATTCGCTAATCACATTTCGCATTGTTTTAGCCAGCACCGAAAACGGAAATTCCACATTTGTACCGCTTTTTTGACTGTTTACATCAATTTGATAATGCGTTCCCTCCGCAGATGGCAGAAACCCGTCACTCGCTTTGAAAATCACAAAATAACCGCTCCGTTCGCGTGCTTCAACATACCCTTCATCGCATAAAATAGCATAAGCGTGTTCGGTGGTTACAACACTTAAATTTGTTTCTTCGGAAATATACCTCTTTGAGGGTAGTTTGCTGTGGAAAGGATAAATCCCCGAAACGATATCGTTTTTCAGTTGAATATATAACTGCAAATAAGCAGGTTTAGAGGTTTCTTTTTCTATAATATATTTCATCTGGTTATATAATTTTCTCCTATTCTGCCTATTTTAATATTACCAAAACCATTATATACTGTCGATGTATTAAAATCAAGGGGGTAATGTATTTGCCACACAATCATCAAAAAAAAATAGCCGTAATAAACGATTTTTGCGGTTTCGGGCGTTGTTCAATCAGCGTGTCATTGCCTGTAATTTCAGCATTAAAGGTGCAGTGTTGCCCGCTTCCCACATCTGTTTTTTCAAACCACACCGGTTTTGAGAGTTTCTTTTTTACCGATTTTACCGATAATATGCATCCTTACATAGCCGAATGGCAGAAACTGAATCTTAAATTTAACGGTATTTTAAGCGGATATTTAGGCTCGGTTGAACAGATTTCCATTGTAAGCACATTTTTAAAGGAATTTAAAACCTGTGACACTGTTACGGTGATTGACCCCGTTATGGGGGACTATGGCAAACTTTATCCATCATATTCTCCCCTATTGGCAGAAAAAATGGCAGAACTCGTGAAATATGCCGATATTTTAACCCCTAATCTCACCGAGGCGTGCATCTTAACAAACACAGAATACCGCCACAATATAAATGAAACAGAACTCTTGGAAATCTGCAAAAAATTATCTGCCATGGGACCTGGAAAAATCGTGATTTCCGGCCTTGAGCGCGGCGATGACCTTGAAAATTTCATATTTGAAGCAGATAAATCTCCCGTTATTATAAGGGAGCACAAGGTTGGCTGCTGCCGTTCAGGAACGGGGGATGTTTTTTCCTCAATTATTGCGGCAGACGCGGTAAACGGAATGGAATTTGCCGATTCCGTTCGACATGCATCCCGCTTTATTGCCAAGGTTTTACGCCGGACGGTTGAACTTGAATTGCCTAAAACCGACGGAATCTGTTTTGAAGAATTTTTATGCGAGATAGGTGAAAATTATGAAGAAAAATAGTATTAAAAATCTGTGCATTGCGGCAATTTTTACCGCAATAATTTATGTTTTCACCGCGTATTTGCATATCCCAAGCCACACAGGTTACACCCACGTGGGTGACGGATTTATTTACCTTTCCGCCTGCCTTTTACCGCTTCCTTATGCGGTTTTTGCATCTGCGGCGGGCGCTTTCCTTGCTGATAGTCTTACAGGTTTTTTAATGTGGGCACCCGCTTCGGTTATAATTAAAGCCTTCACCGTATTGCTTTTTAGCGGTAAATCGGCTAAAATAATAACAAAGAGAAATCTCATTTCTCTTTTGCCATCTGCGGTTATTTGCTGCGTCGGTTATTATTTATATGAAGCCTTGATTTTTTCAAACTTTATTGCGGCGGCTGCAGGAATAATAGGATATATTATGCAATCGGTTTTAAGCAGTGCGCTTTTTATAACCCTTGGAATATCGCTTGATAAAATGAATTTTAAGAAACGTTTAGGAGAATAAATTATGATGACCATCACCTACCCCGTTAAAAACGGGATTTATGTTAATATGACCAACCGTTGCCCCTGCAACTGCACATTCTGTTTAAGGCAGAATGCCGAGGGTGTTTACGGCTCTGACCCTTTATGGCTTGACCGCGAACCCACCGTCAGTGAAGTTTGCGAAAGCATTGACGGTTGGAATCTTGAAAATTACGATGAAGTGGTATTTTGCGGTTACGGCGAGCCTACCGAAAGACTCGACGATTTATTAGAAGTTGCAAAATATATTAAATCTAAAAGTGATATAAAAATCAGAATAAACACAAACGGACTTGCCGATTTGATTCACGGCGAGCCTACCGCCCACAAGTTAGAAGGACTTATTGATGCGGTTTCGATAAGCCTTAACGCCACAAATAAAGAGGATTATCAGAATGTGGTGCGCTCAAAGTTTGGAATAGAGTCGTTTGATGCAATGCTGAATTTCACAAAAGACTGTACAAATTATGTGCCTAATGTTATTATGACGGTGGTGGATGTTGTAACCTCAAAGGCCGAGCAAGAAAAATCAAAAGAAATCTGCGAACATTTAGGCGCAACACTCAGAGTAAGACCGTATGAAGAATAATGCGTAATTCGTAATGCGTAATTCGTAATTTTGGTGTCTGCAACGCGGCGTGCCGCCGAGGCATTCCGTGGAAGTTTTATTATATGCCGGATTTCCACCCCGATGGTGCGTTTGTGATATATCTATTTGAAAATGTTTGATATGTAAATATACCATTTGTAGCCCGCAGGCAAAGATGAAATTTAGCGGGATGTCGAGGACGCCATCCCCTACGAAATGTCAATTAACCTCGCGTAGGGGCTGATGTCCACATCAGCCCGTAAAAACACATAGAAATCCTCGGGACGATGTGGGTAGCTTTAGCGTGCGAGTCGGTACTGAATGACAGTCCTGTGGACTGTCAGAGCCGACGAGGGACCGAGCACCGCAGTGCGAGACTCATCGTCCCCTACGATATATCAAAAAAATCCCCCTCGCCCCGCAGGGCATATCGAGTGCGAAGCACATATCGAATACCAAAGGTATATATCGAAAATCCTGCAAAGGATTTATATCGAGAGTGAGACATTTTGTCTCACTCATAAACTATAATTTAACGGCGAGTAAATTGCTTTAAAATTCGCCTTCTCCAGCGGAGAAGGGGGACCGCGTAAGCGGTGGATGAGGAGAGAAAATTCCGCTTCGTTTAAATGGTTATCTCCTCACCCGCCACCCGTTCCTCGTGCCCCCTTCCCCGCTGGGGAAAGCTTATTTTTCAATTTGCCTGCCCGCTAAATATAAAATTATTCGATATATCAATTAATATATCAAAAAACACTTATATATATCTGTGCGAAGCACACCGATTTTATTATTTTTTCTTTATTATTTATTATTTATTATTTTCGCATTACGAATTACGCATTAATATGCCATCGGGGTAAAGGTTTGGCAAATCGCAAAACCTCCACGGATTGCCCGTCGAGGCACTCGACAAATTATGGTTTACATGTTATGATAAATGGTGTATAATATAAGATAATACTAAAAGTTACCATTCAAGGAGGATGACAATGGAGCTTAATTGGAAAAATATTAAAAAAATCTTAATGATAATCTTTTTTGGTGCGGTAATTTTTGTTGCGGTTCAAAATTTTAGCGCTGTTATCGAGCTTGCAAAGAAGGTATTTTCATTTTTCACCCCTGTTACGGCGGCACTATGCATTGCCTTTGTTTTAAACATCCTCTTAACTGCGCTTGAAAACAGGGTTTTTAAATTTATGGATAAAAGCCGAAAAAAATTTGTACTCAAATTAAAGAGGCCGATTTGTCTTGTGTTGACCTATCTTTTGGCATTTGGAGCTATCGGTATTTTAATCCTTGTGGTTATTCCTGATATTATAGATACCATTTCGTATCTTGCTGAAAAGCTTCCCGGTTTTGTGGGCGAAATTCGCGGTTGGGTTGACGAGTTGTTTGATAAATTTGATTTTGACAAGAGCATGATTCCTGAGATTAAAATTAATTGGTCATCTGTTGCAACTACCTTGAAAGATTGGCTTTCAGGCTCATATAATCAGATTTTCAATGGCGCCGTAGGGGTTACAACCTCGGTATTCTCAGGGGTTTTCGATGGTGTATTCAGTATCG